>JAJFMB010000001.1 GCA_021772355.1 Chlamydiota bacterium
ATCGTCATGCATTCCAGTTGCATTGGTTGATCGATATATGGATCAACGTGTATGCGCTCAAATGCGGGTGCAAGTCTTGACTTGAAATATTTACACCCGCCACCTTCAAGCACCTCATGTACCAAAACAATCGGATTCTTCTCGCATCCCTCCCCAAAGATTATGCGAAGAACTTTAGCGTTTGGAACGACGGGTTCATTCTCTTCTGCCTGAGCCAAATCAAGCCAGGAATAAATCCCTTCACTGTCAATTGCCATTTGACTAAAGGCTTTGTTTTTTGATCGCACCGAAGACTTAAATAGATACATGCCTAGAAGTGTGTTTTCATCGGCAGGCCACAGCGCAATTCCGCAGAACCTTATACTTCTGTCACTTCTCTTTATGCCAGTTTCTTCTACCAACTCACGAATTGCAGACAATTTTGGAGATTCTCCCGTCTCAATTTTCCCACCGAGGAAATTCCAATAATCACGATATGGAGGTTTTGACCTACGCACGACCAGAGTTTGGTCAAAACTATTTCTCAATTCAATAAGGGTATAGGGAATCCTACAATATATTGGAGAATTTCTAAAAAGAGATTCAATCATTTTTCTTCCGGATTATCATTTCTATTGGTACTCTATAGCCAATAGAAGCAGCCCACTCCACGTCAATTTCGATGTCATCGTACTCCCCAATGTGATGTTCTGCAGAATTCACACCTTCTCTGATGATTGTCTCTGCAAGCATCCGTCCAGGACAGCCGTGCCTCCCGTACCCAAACGTCAAGTCCTGCTCTCCCATCCTCGAACATTGCGCAATACAAGCGATCACACGATCATCTGCCCGAATCTGTCGACCACCGATCTCACAGTTCTCAGTTGCTCGTCGTGCAATATATTGAAATGGTGCTTCTTCATAGAACCTAAAACCGGTTAATCGATCATCTTCATTGTATTTGTCAACTTTGCTCCGGAGATAAACCTCTGAACATAAAGCAGAAACTGTTGGATGAATGCCATCTGCAACCAGGTTTATGATCACATTCATAGCTGTAATGGGTTGAACTTGGCCAATCATTGCATCCGAAAGAGTCGCCACAAAGTTTTTTCGTTCTCTCAGCTCTTTCAGAATTGAGTAGCATTCTTGTAGTTTTGTTTCAGCTTCATTTAGTGAATCAATACAAATATTCTCAAGTCCCAAGATATCGATTGCGGGGGTTGTTGCTTGCAATATCCGCGTTAATTCAACCTCGTCAATATCAAAAAATGTAGCAAATGCCCGCACAACATACTTTTCGGAAAAATTGCTTAAGAAATCCGATCCAACCATATACGAAACGCCGTAAGTGGGAATAGATGACCGTAATTCCTTGAGTCTAGCAAAAATGGCCTTTGTCGCAATACGTTTCATAATCAGATGTGTTCTATCCTCGCGGAACATGAGCCAGTCGTCATAGAATTTGGCCAATGATTCTGATCCATTTGCTCGAGCTTTTTCACTGGCACCTCCTCGTTTTGCAGTGAATTTCTTGCCCGCAAGAATTCGGCGACAATCGCCTGCTCCGAAAAACCACACTTCGTCTCTGTCATTTCTCTTCGCCCACCGTCCGAGTGACGAGAATAATTTATATCTATCTCTCAAGATTCGGTTTTTGGTAAAGGATGTCATAGAGGGAGCTCAATTTGTACGTTCTTCGATACAACCGGTATCTTTTTAGGTCGGCCCAATGGTGATGCTTGCTCGAAATACAATGAAGTGTGCGGTGACCATTTTACAGCAAAAGACATTAAAGCCGTCCGAAGTGTTTCTGCATGTCTCTCTTGAGGAATAAGTAGAAACGCTGCAAAACTTGTGGACACGGCTATAATTTTTTCCTGACATCCCAATCTATTCGATATCCGATACATCAATGTACCTAAGTATTCTTCACGTGATACCCTAGGGAAATGTTGATATAGCAAAATTGAATGTTGGCCTTGCCAGGCAAAAGCTAGATCATCAAAGTAGACATATTTGTGCGAATTGCGGCCTTTCGGATTCGTATTCTTTGTCTCGAGCCCATTGTCTGGATCATAGAAAACGAGTTGCTCTTTTTTGAGTTTGCAAATAAAGGATTGATTAGAGTGCTTGCGCTGTTCGGGGGATGCAGTCCATTCATCGTAGCAAAATGTAGCTCCTTGAATTAATCCAAACTCTTCAAAGTGATCGAGACGCCTGTCATTATCAACAATCCTCTCCTTTATTTTGTCGAAAAGAAGTGGATCATAGTGCCTCCACTCATCGGACTTCTCAAGATATGCAATGTGTTTGCCATCCGTCGAACTGTCATCCAATGTCCTAGTCCAATGAACTGCGAGGCCAATCTCATCTAACGGGAGGTGCCTGAGCAAGGAATGCTTAATATAGTCTGTTCTGTCTCCAAAATATTGGTTTTTCATGATTGTTTTCTTAAGTCTACCATATGGTTTGTGTGTGGACCCGTGCTCACTAAATGCACCGGAATATTCAATTGGTTTTCAAGTTGGTCTATGAATTGGACTGCAGTTTTTGGCAACGATTTCGAACTCTTGCAGCCATAGGCTCGAGCGTCAAGATGATCTGCAAAAGTTAGTGCTATGCTTGTAGCGCCATTGATCCTTGCAGCCTTCATTACTTCTTTGATATCAAATTCTCCTACTCTACGCACCAGTCCAGTGACCGTTGTGTATTCAGTCATATCTCTCTCGGACCCGGATTGCTTTTGCACATCGTTCCACGATATCTCTTTCTCTAATGGGCCAGAGCTTCCTGCGACTCGAATTGGGTAAGGGCGTACTACCAGGATTATTTCGTTGACATGCTTTGGTGGAACGCCTACCTCGCCACACAATGAACCCACAGAGACATCTCGACTAGTGACATAGGGGTAGTGCCCGTGGTGAATACTGAGCCCCATACCTTGCGTTCCCTCCAAGAGTACTCGTTTGCCATCGTTAAGGGCGTTCAATAATCTCTCTGATACGTCGTTAATATAGGGTCTGAGCGCTTCGTTATCTCGTGCGAGCGTAGCTGTCCCGTCGCGAGCCAATTTTCTTAAAAGTGCTGCGCCGACACCCTTTGCTGTTGAACCAATCAATTTCTGTATGTTCTCTTCTCTCTTTCTGTCGTTGTCTCCAATCACGACCGCTTGCGAATCGATTGTGAGCCTCTTGGATATTTCAATAGGCAAGCGGAATTCTTCAAAAAGTACGTCGCAATCAATGATTGCTCCTGCTGCCAAAAGCAATTCTGTCTTTTCATTAATTGCGGCACAGGGAATATGCCGAAAAATATATTTATACTTATCTGTGCATACAGTGTGTCCAGCATTGGGTCCGCCAGATCGTACCGACAAGTCGTACTCAGTGCTTACATAGGCCGCAACTTTTCCTTTTCCTTCACTTCCATATTGCGCTCCGATAATTGCAGTAATGCTCATATCTTAATCCAGAAATACGTGATTTGATAACGCTTTTGATGTCTCATCAATTGCCCGCAGTAATTCTATGTCGCTTGGCATTGTTTTTGAAAGTTCACTAAGTAATGTATAACAGGCGTCTCGAATTCTTCCTATGTTGTTGATTTGCAGTTGAGCATCTTTTATCAATCCAGGAACATCTTTCTCGATAGGGTGACCGTCACGGTCTGCAATAACTTCAGGTTCAACGCGGGACCTCAACCGCTCTGCTCGAATTTTGTCTGGCGCATCGATAGATAATAAAATGCTATTTGTGCCAAATCTTTCCTGAAAAATTTCCCAGTGGGCTCGAGGTCTAACTGAATCGAAAAGATTAATTTGCTTTGATTGGTATTGCTGAATGGCCTGGGATATGAAATCCTGACTTTCAGATCTGGTAGTGAAATCAAGCCCGCTAGTCTGGGCTTGCACTGTAGTCGATACTCCAGAGAGCAGTCCAATGATGTCCCGCGACCGTATCCAATTTACTCGGTTGGACGCAAGGGAAAGGTTTCTGGCTATCGA
>JAJFMB010000002.1 GCA_021772355.1 Chlamydiota bacterium
TATTGCTAAACAGCATGGCCCACAATGTTCAGAGGAGTTCATCACACGATGGAAAAAGGCTCTTCAATGCAGTATTGACTACGCTGTAGCTAATCCTGACGAAGCTTTTCGTATTTATGCCGCATCACAACCGGACAAAACGGAAGAAACTCTTGCTTGGGAAAAGAACTGCTGGGATAAAACGTGTCCGGTTTTATCAGTTGATCAAGAAATCAACCAAGAAGAATGGAATACATTTGCGTTCTGGTTAAATAGTGTTGTCTCCGGATGAGTTAGTTGTTGCTCAATCAACCAAGAAGCATGGAATACATTTGCGTTCCGGCTAAATAGCGCTGTCTCCGGATAAGAGAGTTGCTTTTTTACTGTGGACCCACAGATTGGTGTGGTGTTGTTTGCAGTGTTTTGTTTGTTGCGATTGAAACAATATAGATTGTGGAGATGCTACATAAAAATGCTGGGATCATAGAAGTGACGGGGAAGCTGATAAGATAGGGGTTAAGAATAGGCCAGCTAGCAGCTAGAGCACCACCGACAGTCACACCGGCAATGGCTCCGTAGCGGTTGACCTGCGTGGAATAGAGAGAAAGTAGAACAAGAGGGCCAAACGAACTACCTAGTCCATCCCAAGCATATTTGACTACACCCATAATCGTATTACTTTGGTTGAATGCAAGGAACAGAGAGAAACAACCGACGAGGACTGCTGAAAAACGGGAAACTTTGAGCTGTTGAGAGGGGTGAACCTCTTTTTTAAAGGCGTATTTGTAAAAATCCTCACTAAGTGAAGAGGCGCAAACTAGTATTTGGGATCCCATAGTCGAAATATTTGCAGCTATGATGGCGCATAAGATGACTCCTCCAAAACCGGGGGTGAAGAGTTGTTTTACGAGTTCCACAAACACAGATTCAGGATGTTCCAGTTCTTCGGGAAAGTATGCAATGCTTGCAAGACCTGCTAACCCGGCTGCTCCAAGGGCTATGATTTGCCAAGTCATGCCAAGATATTTCGATTTATAAATTTCATCGGCGTTTTTGATTCCCATAAACTTTGTTATGATATGTGGCTGTCCAAGGTATCCAAGACCCCAGCTTGCCAAAAACAATATATTAAGAAAGGAATCAATGGAAAAGTCAGGGATAATTTCTAATGAGAGGTTACGGTTTTGTGCGGCAACCTCTATCGCATGCCAGCTATCAATCTGATAAAGGGCGACGATGGGAACTAAAATGATCATAAATAAAAGGAAAATCCCCTGAAAGAAATCAGTCCACGCAACGGTGGCAAATCCTCCGTAGAAAATGTAAATGATAACGGAAAGGGTTGCAACGCCTAAGCCTAAGTAGTAGTTAACTTCGAATATAGAGTAGAAAAGATGCCCCATAGCTATCATGCCTGCAGAGAGATAGGCAGTTAGAAAAAAGACAGAGACTAATGACGTCACAATTCGTAGGATTCCGGAATTGTCTTGAAATCGCTTCTCGAAGTAAGTCGAAAGGGTGCAAGTCCCATATCTTTCAGTTTCTAATCGCAGTTTCTGGGCAACAAATTGCCAGTTCAAAAACATGCCGAGAATAAGGCCAAGAGCTATCCATGATTTTGGAGCCCCACCCATGTAAAAGGCTGCCGGAAATGCCATGAATATCCAAGCACTCATATCGCTTGCATGCGCATTAAGAGCTGTAAGCCAGAAATTCAAGCTTCTATTTCCAACAAAAAAATCAGTAGTTGATGTTTGTTTTTGTCCAAAATAGAGACCAATTGCAAGCAATATGAGAAAATATCCAAAAAAAGCAAAAACAACTGGGCTTAACATCACGTTTTCTTTACAAAGATTTAATGCTCTCAACAGGTTGAGGACACAGATAAGTTGACAATTTTAACTATCGAAAAATTTATTTGATTGGAAATAATCTAACACAAACGTTTGCGCATTGCAAGGATTTAAGATTTCAGTGGGCTATAAGATCCATGTTAGTAGTTTTCTGTTCATGTGGTTTTTGCAGGGTTGCATTGCTCAAATCATGTTCCTTTTATTGCGAAAATTACACATTTTTAGATGCTTATGTTGCATTCCGTTTTGCGAGAAAACCGGCACGGCATTGAGGTGCAAGTCACTGCCATCGTTAGAAATATCTGCGCTATCTATTCTGTCAGAGCTTGACGCAGTTGTGGAAGGAGGTCGAGTTTGTTGTGTTCAGGAACATCCCATTCTTTGGTGATGCAACCTTGGTCCAAAAGTAGGATTCGATGAGATAAGGCAAGAGCGTCATGAAAATCGTGAGAAACAAAAATAATGGTATTGTTTTCTTTTTTGTTGATGCACCGCAATAGGTGATAGATATGCTCGCGAAGAGCGACATCTAGCGGCGCAAAAGGTTCATCCAATAGAAGTAGAGGTCTTTTCTGCAGCAAGATCATTGCCAATGAGACTCTTTTTCTAATTCCTGCAGACAATTGATCGGGATAGTAGTTTTCATATCCCTGCAGTTGTACTTCTTCGAGAGCTTTTGCGTGGCATAATTGGCGTTTGTTTTTTCCAAGTTCACGGCATAGAGAGAGATTTTCGGCAACAGTTCTCCATGGGAGAAGGAGATCATCTTGTGTCATATGCGAAACACCTTGCTGCTTCCTACACATTTTAATGGATCCATCTAGAGGGGTTAACGAGCCGGAGATTAGGTTGAAAAGGGTTGATTTTCCTTTTCCGGAATTTCCTAATAGAGTAACAATTTCCCCTTCTTTGACCTGTAGTGAAAGTTTGCGAAAAATCTGTTTTTCTCCGAACGCGAAGTTCAGATCATTGATTGATAATATTATTTCTTGCATTTAGGAACGCAGGTTAATTTTCATAGAAGCAATTTAAAAGCAAATCTACTACAATGCAAGAAAAATAGCGGTTACTCTGGTATTGTTGACTATGTTTATCAGGATATTTGCGCATAATAATTACTAGAATCTGAGTGATTTTTGCATTGAATCTCCTAAGAAACACTTTATCAACACAGCCTGAAGCTCAGAGAAAGTAGGAGTTGTACCCGTTTTTGAATAATGAAGTGTCTATTAAAATCTTGAGGAGACGAAAGTGAGATTTTTGTGTCAGTTAGGATTATTTCTACTGTGTTTTTCCCCACTGGTTATCAAAGCGCAAGAGTGCGAACCTCTTTTTGAAAAGCCCCGTATTATAAAGTTATTACCGGGACTAGCAACGCCATTGGCAATTAAACCTGCACTTCCGAGTGATTTCGTTGCGGGCGGGCCTGATGGAAACCCCTTGGTTTCGGAAAGGATTTATTGGGGAAATAAGCAGGTTTTAAATGATTTTTTTCTCCACCCTGACGACGTTAAGGAGCCGATTATTGGATTGCAAATCAGCATGAATTTAAATCAGCAACCTGAAAAGGGGTTTACTGGAGAGAAAGAGCTCATGCAAGAAATGAAGTCGCATGGTTTTAAGGTGATGAAATCTAGAAAATTTAGTTGGGGGCATTACCCTGTTTGGGCTGTTCAATTACTAACTCCTAAAGATGAGGTCATGCATCTTGCCTGGGTAGGCCTAAATGCTCCTCATGGTTCCGTTTTGATGTTTCAAATGATCTATCCAAAATCCTATGACAAAAGACGTGCACAAAACATTTCATTATGGGAAGATTTTCTCACAAAAACGAGTTTGCTTAACGATGAAGCGTATTTTCGCGCAAACGGGATGGATCTAAGCGAAGGAGTTACTATTGTGGATGATGTGGGTGTGAAGATGAAAATCACAGCTGAAAGAAGACAATCAGACCACAAATTATTAGTCATTGTGAAGCCCTTAGATGCCTCAACAGAATTTGAATTGGGTGAAATAAAGATCGGAAAAATGGGAGGACACTTGTTAAGAGGGCGTTTGATCACCAGCGTTGAAGGACAAATTACAGGCTGTGTTAATGGTCGTCCTCATGTGATCACAACGCACACGACTCCTGTATTAATCAAAGACGTAGACAATTACACTATTAACATGAAGGAAGTGGAAGCAAATCCTCGCATTCAGGTTTTCTTCCAATAAAAAATTATGAAATTTCAACAGAAATTACCAATCATTCAGTCTGACATCAAAAAGCATGGTTTGGATGGATGGTTGCTCTATGATTTTCGACGCTCAAATGATATCGGATGCGAGTTGTTAGAGGTTCCGGAAGATACCTTGTTGACACGCCGTTTTTTTTATTGGATCCCCAAGCATGGAGAGCCTCTTAAATTGATACATGGTGTTGAGAGTCACAATTTGAATCATTTACCGGGTGACAGTATAGTATATCAGACGTGGGAGCAACTCGATGCAGGCTTAAAGAAAATCTTGCAAGGACAGCACAAAATCGCGATGGAGTATTCCCCGAAGAACTGTTTGCCTTATCTATCAAAAGTTGATGCAGGAACCATGGAGATGATCCGTTCTTTTGATGTAGAGGTGGTAAGCTCCGCTGACTTGCTCCAACAATTTAATAGTGTCATGGATGAACATCAATTAAAGACCCATCTATATGCTGCTGAAGTTGTAGACAAAACAGTAGAAGAGGCGTGGCAATTTATTTCCGGTAAGTTGAGTAAGCAGCAGAGTGTTTCGGAATACGATGTTCAGCAATTTATTTTGAAAAAGTTTACCGAAAGAAACTGTGTGGTTGATGATGCACCTCTTTGTGCCGTAAATGCCAATGCTGCAAACCCACACTACAGCCCATCCAAGGAATCTTTCGATCCCATTCGAGAGGATGATTTCATATTAATTGACTTATCCTGTAAGCAGAAAACGCCTTGTTCAGTTTTTGCAGACATTACCCGAATGGGGGTTGCAGCAAAGAGTCCCACTCCAAGACAATTAGAGATTTTTACCATAGTAAGGGCGGCTCAAAAAGCGGGTACGGATCTTGTACAAGACCGTTTTGCCAAGGGGAAACCTATTATGGGTTGGGAAGTTGATCACGCCTGTCGACAAATCATAGAGAGTGCTGGTTATGGCGATTTTTTCACTCATCGTACAGGTCATAGCCTTGGGGCGCATATCCACGGCAATGGCACTCATATGGATAATTTTGAAACAAAAGACACCCGTTCTATTCTTTCCGGAACTTGCTTTACGATTGAGCCGGGAATATATATCCCCGGAGAGCTCGGAGTAAGGTTGGAGTATGATGTTTTGGTCTATCCGGATCGAACCGTAAGTGTGACAGGAGGAATTCAAGAGGAAATTCGATGCCTGATGCCGTGATCGATCCGGAGAAGCATCTTGCAGTGATCTTTTATCTAGATGATTTGTTGGTTGGTATCGAAGATGCCCAGTCCTGGAGAAGTTTGTTGAAGCAAATTTCAAAGCTGGGAATCAAGACAGCATCTCTTTCGGGGAACAAAAACTGCCACCGTGTTCTGGAGTCCTATTTTGATGTGTGCATCGAAGGAGTTGATACTGCAGAGATCCGTAGGTGTTTGAGTGTACCATTAAATCAGACCGTTCTAGTTGCAGATACATTTTCAGAAAAAGTGAAAGGGGTGTTTGCGCTTGTGATCGGTGTTATCGGTTCAGAAGAGAAAAAAAGCAAACCTTCTAGTGTTGATGTTATTGTGTCGGATCTTTCCGAAGTATATATTGCTAAGCCCAACGCGCTTCGTCATATTGATGCAATTGAAGCTCTTATTGCGCGTTATAAAACGATAGCCCTATCACTTGACTACGATGGCACGCTCACTCCTATCGTACAACGTCCGGAACTTGCTATTTTGTCAAATGAGCATCGGCAGATATTAAACAAATTATCACAGTGTTATCCCGTATCTATTATTAGTGGCCGCGATCGAAAAAATGTAGAACAGCTCGTGCAATTGAAAAATCTGTACTATGCTGGAAGCCACGGCTTTGATATCGCCGGTCCTAACGGTGATCAAGTAAAAATAGATGTTGGTGAGAAATTTTTGCCGGCTCTTGACGAAGCAGAAAAAGAGTTGCACGCCTCTTTAGCATCTATTCCCGGTATATTGATTGAGCGGAAGAAGTACGCGATAGCCATTCATTTTCGTCAGGTTGAGGAGACCCATTGGGCCATAATTGATGATAGAGTAAGTCAAATTAACAAGCGGTTTCCCACTTTACGTATGGCAACGGGTAAAATGATCTTTGAGTTATTGCCAAATATTGAGTGGAACAAAGGGAAAGCGTTGCATTATTTGCTAAAGCAGATGCACCTCGATAACGCAGAGACTTTGCCCATTTACATTGGTGATGATGTCACAGATGAAGATGCTTTTCTCGCATTGGCAGATCACGGTCTTA
>JAJFMB010000011.1 GCA_021772355.1 Chlamydiota bacterium
ACCCAATTGCGCTAATTACGAATCATGCAGTTGGTGGCTTCGTGGGGATGTTCTCTACTGGAAAGCTAGAGGCAGTAATATCAATTATTTGGCTGACTACAATAGAGAAGCTGTTGAAATTGGTGGTGGTGTTATAATTGATGGAACAAGAATTCAGAACTATGCCGTTAAAACAAAGTCAGTCAATTTTGATCGTGATTTTGGTTTCCGTTTGGGAATTGGCTATAAGAAACCGTGTAGTTGCTGGGATTATGGATTTATGTGGACACACTTTTGCACAGATGCAAAGGGAAGTCCGGGTAAATGTCATAGTTGTGCAGGTCAATTAGGGGATGAATCTGTTTTTAAAGCGAATACGAAATGGCATTTACATTTAAACTTCTGGGACTTTGAGGCAGGACGTCTATTTTGTGTAGGTGATTGTTTCACAATTCGCCCAAGAGTATCGATCAGAGGGGCAACACTGAAACAAGATTATGATAGTTATAGTTCGTTTCTGATAGAGTCATTAAACGTAAATAATTCGCTTTCAGTTCAGCGTGCTATTCTTAACGAGGTAGTTTCTGATGATATATACGATATTAAAGAGAAACACAATTTTTATGGTGCAGGACCACGTGCCGGTGTCGATTTAAATTGGCTATTAGGTTGCGGATGGAGCCTTTATGCTGATTTAGCAGCAGCGTTTTTGGTGGGTTATAGTGAAAATAATGTGTGCGATCGCATTCAATTACTTTCAAATAACGAAGTTTTTGAAATTGACTATGAACAACTTTTCGAAAGAGATGAACGCAATCAAGCCAACCGTGTTATTGCTGATTTGGGTGGTGGTATTCGTTGGAAACCTAGAATGTGTGAATGTTGTTACAACTTGGTATTTCAATTGGGTTGGGAATACCATGCGATTTTTGGTCAAAAACATGCATACTTCGGTAGAGAAGCGATTATCGTTGATCCCTTTAAAACAGAATTTGAGTTAGAGCGAAATACTGGTCCTTGCAAAAGTACATTAGCAGTTTATGGATTGACATTTAGCACCATGCTAGAGTTTTAATGCAAATGATTGAAAAACGAATAAAGTTTGCAAGCATTTGAAGAGCAATTTAAAAAAAGAGATACATTGCGTCATGAATAAGTGAGATGTTACGAGAAGATTGATCGAACAACATCATCATAAGTTAACGCAAGACTAGAATAAACGTAAGGAGAATCCTAATGAGATGGCATATCAACAAATTGATATTAATGGCCGCTACCCCATTGTTGGCAATTAGTGTAGAAACGAATGCCGCGCAAATGACGACATACGATAATCGATGCCAGCCTCAAGTATGTTGCCCGGAAATGAGTTGTGGTTGCTTGACAATACAAGCGGATGCGCTTTTTTGGAAAGCAATAGGAAGTAACATTAATTATGTTGCCGACTATGATCAACAATTTTCTGATGTTACAAGATTTAAATCTAAGATTAAAAGTCTAAATTATGATAATGATGTTGGTTTCAGAGTTGGAGCGCGTTACAACATGGCGTGCAGCTGCTGGAGTTCCGCTTTTCTTTGGACACATTTTTCGACTGATGCTGATGGAAAGACAAGCCCAATGGGTAAAAAATTCTCATCCGAAAATAAGTCTCTTAAAACTGACTACAAAGTAAAGGCGCACTGGGATTTAGATCTCGATTATTGGGATCTGCTTTTATCGCGTGATATCGTAAGCAATGACTGTCTTGATGTGCGCTTTTCACTTGGAGTTCGTGGTCTTCGCACCATGCAACGCTACAAAAGTTTCGCAGAATTTGAGTCAGTGCGGCCACAGATGTTTGCAGCTGTTGTGCAACGTGCGGTGTCTGCTAATACTGAAGCGACAATAAGCGATTTAGATATTAAAGAGAGACATAAGTTTCTAGGTGCTGGACCGCGTATTGCTTTGGATTTTAATTCAAATATTTGGTGCGGATTCGGGATTTATGGTTCTGCTGCTGTATCGGGCATTGTTGGTTACTCAAAGCATGACATTGAAAATTGTAAGTTGTTGACTGTTGAAAGTTCCAACATCGGTCCTGAAATAGAACAATTTAATTTTGCTGCTGATCAAACTATCGATGATAGATCGGAAAGATTACAAGCTAACCGTGCAATGACTGACTTAGCAATAGGTTTAAGCTGGGACCCAAATATTCAATGTGGTTATTGCAATTCTGTGGTGTTTACATTTGGATGGGAACATCATGCCATTTTTGGACAGAAGCATATTGTGAATGGTCGTGATCAATCAATTGCAGTTCCGGTTGCATTGACAGAATTCTCCAATTTTGAAATTGCAAATAATCGAAATGCAGGTAAATGCAATAGCACTCTTGCAACATATGGATTCGTTTTCTCAGCAAGATTGACCTTCTAATTGCTTTGCTGTTAAAGAGTGCATAAATAGAAAAGAGTGGTATCCTCCTAATTGTGAGAGGATAATAGTTAAAATTCTACAAAGAGACAAGGAACACTGTTATGAAGTGGCAAGAAAAACTGTATACATTTATAGCAATAATAGGGGTGATCGTATCAAGTTCAAACGTTCGTGCC
>JAJFMB010000101.1 GCA_021772355.1 Chlamydiota bacterium
GAGATCGCTCTGTTCCTTGACATCGTTGATAAATTCTTTTGCTTTGTCTCGTTCAATATTAGATCCATTAAAGCAGAATAAATTTATCCCCTTCACCTTACTGTTTTTGTTTTCTTTTAGATGATGTGAATACGATTGGCACATCCGTTGAGCATCAGACCCTCCCAAGCTATGACCCAGGAATTCCACGACAACTTTCTTATCACAATCCAACTGATTGAGAGAGTGCTCAAGGTTCTTCAGTAACTGTTTTTCCGCATTTTTAAAACTGGTTCGCCCTGACCCTTCAACTCCAAACTTTTGTTCTCTTTCAAAAAGACTAAAATTTCTCTTAAAAGATTTTAAATCCCATGTTCCTCTAAAAGCTACCTGCACATGAGTATTCTTAGAGGTCTCTTGATGGGGAAGCGCAGGAAGAAATACTGCACCGCTCAACCCATTTTTACTGTACAAACGATGCGCTTGTTTCAAATCTATTTCCCCTTTACGGTCGTACATCGGTACCAAAACACCATCAGCAAATTTAGTTTTATTTCCAAACCAATATAAGGAATACACGACCGAACGCGCTAAAAATTCTGCATAGGCAAATTTTGTGGCGCCAGCACCCGGTTTATAGTCGTCCATTACTTTGAAGACACATTCCTGCCAGGCCAAATCCTTCTCCAGCTGCTTGGCATAGACCTTGGAGGGATTTTTCTTAGGTTGCGGAAGATTGGGGTGATTCAATTCTTTCATCAACAACACAATCTGTTTTTTAGTAAGCTGATCAAAGGGTTCCGCATGTTTCTCCAATTGAGTATGGAGATGTTCAATATCTTCTAAGGTGAGATTGGATCTGATTCCCAAAAGTAGAGCATGCAGGTCATCGCCGTCGAGCACATGTTGCTCCTGCAGACGGTAAAAAGAAAAAGCGCGTTCGGCAGCTGCAACGCCAAATCTATCTTTTAGGAGTGCCTTAACTTGATGGGCTCTAAAAACTAGCGTGTGCACGTCGTTAATGGATGCACCAGGAGTTTGCAGTCGGTTGATAGTCTCTTCCAAAATGAGGCTGTCGTCCTGAAGTGCGTCCTCCTGTTCAACAATTTCCTGCGCCAAGATTTTTGATGCTTCTTTACATTTGTCGATGAGTAAATCAATCTTGACAAGAGGTGCTAGATTAGCGCTTTTTTTCAATATGAAATGGTACTCCGGGAGAGCTTTTGTACCCAATTTATCTATAAACGCCTTGGAACGGCACAGTTCTTGATAGCGTTGATAACCTGTCCATTGCGAAGAGGATACCTCTTTTGCTTGCGCCATCATGAGTAGTTGAGAAACGAGATCATCAACCCCCTGTAGCTCACCTGCTGTCGTCTGATGAAAAAAAGCGCGATGCAGGTTCTGAAAAGCTCTTTTAACCGCCGTCAGAATAGCACTAGAACCTTCCGGAGAAGAATACTTATAAAATTTTCCGCCATGAACTCCCAACCGCTCTTGCTCTTTCAGCGTGCTGACGATTTCTAACTGACTATTAAGCTTTCTAATCTCATGTAAAAACATCTGCTTAACCCCATTTACGGTGGACTTTATTTCCCACTATTGTTCTTAACTCTAGTTGTATAAGTGAAATGTGCTCTTTCCCTTTAACCTCTAAAGGAGCAGAAATCCCATAATCCTCTTCACAATTGGTGATGATTCTCTGCAATCTATTTTCAAACACACCATCTTCTTGGGCATAGCTGCTGGCGTAGCTGTGCACTCTTCTTACTTTGTAGCCCTTCTGTTGAAGTTCCCAAAAAGAGGGCCTATTGCGGTTGATCCTATTAGAACGGCTCTCAAAAATGGAAATGGATAGGTTGGAAGGCCACTCCTTGACATCCTCACAGTGCCCTAAACGCCCATAACCTGCTTCCTGAACAGGGTCGCCATAATTGTCAAAGTAGCGAAGAGTAAAAGGAGTCGTAACATTTTTCACATGATCCAAAAAGTTTTTCAGTTTGTTACGTTCAATACCTGGTGTATTATAGCAATGAAGCCCAATCGTTTTGATATGATGCTTCTCTTCTCCTTGAGCTAATCTTTCAGCGTATTTTTCCGCCATACGAAGGGAATCGGATGCACCCAAACTATGACCTGAAATGGTCAAGTGAAGGCTGCGATTCTTTAAATCTGCGAGATTCTTGTCGATCGCTGAAAACATCAAAGGACATTTGTCCTCAAAGCTATCCTCTCCTGGTCCCGGAACGTGCCAATGATTCACTGAGACACATCTCTTTAACGATTCCTGGCAGTTCGTTCCTCTAAAAACGATATCAATAGGAACATCTCCATCGGCGACAAAAACAGGGCGGATAAGCGCGGCGTTAACCCCCTTCTCATCACAGATAAGATGGGCTTGTTTTAAGACAGCGCGCCCTTCAAGATCATAGACCGGTAGAAGAACGCCTTCGGCAAAATGGGTCGTTTTGGAATCTCTGAAAAGAGCGTAGGATATTTCGCGTGAAAGATGTTCGTAATAGCTAAATTTTTTGAGATTGTCTTGGTTCTTTTTTCCCATCAGGCGCTGATGGCCCTTGCACTCCAGAAACGCTATATCCTTCTTGAGCTGTTCGCAATAGGGTTTGTTCTTGTTCTCACCGGCAGAAACCCAATGCTTGCGCAGCTCCACCAACAAACGGAAACACTCTTTCTCACTGGGCAGCGTTTTGTTTTGCAATGCTAGATACTGCTGTAAATCGTCAAGAGTAAGATTTGCCTTTATTCCCGTAACCAAGGCCGCAATATCCTCTCCCGTCAAAACGTGCATGTCATTAAGATGATAGTAATCCATAATCCGCTCAACAGCGCTATCCCCGTAGCGGGACTGTAACGCACTCACCACAACATCTTTAACATAATGTTCGACACTCAATTCCCGAGAGGCGCCGGATTCCAAACAGGCAAGTAACGATGAGACTGCAGCACACTCGTTTTTCATTGCCACTGTGTTCTTAATCTCTTCATTTAGCTTGGGTAAAACTTCATTTTGTACGCGAGAAATGATAGCATCGAGTCGATCGACGTGTTCCTGACGAATCTGTTTAGCAGGGGGAAACAACTGCATTTTTCCGGTTAGCAGTGTCTCGCGGTACCGTTTCAATCCTTCTACTAAGTGCTGCTCAACATAAAGAGTGATTTTGTTTCGTTCAGGGGTATTCCCATCAATTTGTAGAATTTCAGTCGCTAACTTGTTGATTGCCTCAAGATTTTGCTCAGAGGACTGCTTGCTCCATTTCTTTTCCAACGCCCTTACCGCTTTCAGAACAAAGGTGATCCCTTGATGAACATAACGCATAAAAAAACCTTCCGCCTCGCGCAGAAAGCGATCGGGCGAAAGAACTTTGACAAATCGTCCATCCTTCTTGATATGGAAATCCTCATCACACTCAAGGAAGGAAAGAACTTCTAAGTTATGAGTAATGTTTTTACTATCTATCATATCACTGGTTTTTAGTTGTTAAGGCGTCCACATTTCTGAAAAAATATGCTTTATATTCCTCAAATTTATCGATGAGCTTCTCAACTTTATATCCTAGTTTTGTCTTCAATTTTTTAACCATTTGCTCCGCACCATTAATCTCTGTTGGAGCTGTAATTCCTAAATCATCTGCATTATTTGTCATTCTCTGTTGCAGCTTGATACCGAATAACCCCTCTTCTTTTTGGTAGGTACTACGACTGGAATGCACGCGTCTAATTTTTGTACCCTTCAGGCGCATCCTGTTTGCGAAAGAACCAAGAAAATTTAGGTCTCTGATATAACTCGTACTCTCAAAAATGGAAACAAACAGATTTGAGGGCCATTTTTTTATATCCTCACAGTACCCAAGCCTTCCATAACCTGTCTGCTGGACCGGATCCCCCTTAACGTCAAAATAGTGAATATAAAAAGGGGTTGAAATCTTTGCTAAATTACTCAAGAAGCTCTCAAGTCTTTTAGACTCAATTCCTGGAGTATTAAAGCAGTGGAGGTGGAGGGAATTTATGTGATGCTTTTCATCTCCGCTACTAAGACGTTCTGCGTATTTTTCAGCCAACCGCAACGAGTCAGATGCGCCCAAACTGTGTCCCGAAACAGTGAGGTTGATTCCACGATCTTCGAAAGGGCGAAGATTTTCATCAATTGCCGAAAAAATATCCTGACTTCTTCTTTCAAAACTTTGCTCACCTGGACCAACGACATTCTTGTGTTGTACTGAAACGCACCTTTTGGCCGACTCGCGACAGTGTGTTCCCCTGAAAACGAGATCAATGGCGACATCTCCCTCTTTGGGCATCGCAGGTCGGACCAGAGCGACATTGATTCCCTCTCGATCAAAGATAAGGTGTGCCTGCTTTAATACGGCAGAACCTTTATTATCGTAGGCAGGAAACAACACCCCTTCAGCAAAACGTGACTGTTTTGAGTGTTCGAAAAGACCATAAGCAATATCACGTGCAAGGTGTTCGTAGTAACTGAATTTCGCTATTTTGTCCTTATTCTTAACACCTTGTAAAAATCGATAGTCATCATTGTGGCTCAAAAATTTAATATCTTTTTCAAGCTGTCTGCGATAGGGCTTGTGCTGATAAGCATGACGATCAAAAGCAATGCAATGACCTCGCATCTTAACTAATAAGTCGCAACACTTCTCTTCACTCGGCAGCTCTTTTCCCATGAGTTCACAACATTTTCTTAAGTCACCCAATGTTAAATTCGCTTTAATACCCATTAAAACTGCAGCAATATCATCGCCAGTCAAGATGTGCATGTGGCTTAAGTCGTAAAATTCCAAAGCACGCGCAACCGCATCCTGACCGTACCGAGATTCCAACATCTCAATAACCACATCTTGAAAATAATCCTCTGTTCTCAACTCATCTGGAAGTTTTAAGTCAGATTCGAGATAAGACAACAAGCACGAGATCGCCATTTTCTCATTACGCACAGCTTCTGTCGTTTCATTATTTTTAACCCCCTCACCCATCTTAGGTAGGACTTCATTTTGAATGCGTGATATGACGCGATCTAACTGAGAGACATATTCCTTGCGAATGGGTTTTGCTGGAGGAAACAACCACATCTCACCGGACTGCAATGTCTGCCGATACTCGTTTAAGCCCTTTAATAGATATTGCTCCACATAGAGGGTGATTTTATTCCGTTGGCTCGGCGTAAGGGGGCTTTCCTCGTCTATATCTAGAATCTGAGAGACCAAATCGTTGATCGCTGCAATATTTCGATCTGGAGACTGATTGCTCCATTTTCGCTCCAAAGCGCGTGCCGCCTTAAAAACAAAAGTGACGCCTTTATTGATAAAACGGGCAATAGGACGATCTAAACCCACCAAAAATCGATCTGGCGCTGTAATTTTGGTGAATCTACCGCTAGAATTGAGGTGAAGATCCTCGTTCTTCTTAAGAAAAGATAGAGCATCTAGATTGTATATAATTTTATTGAAATTAACCATTTATTAACTATTATATGATATATAAACGGTAATTATATACTAAATATGCTATTAATTCAATATTTTAGTTGCGTGAAAAGGGGGATACTTCATCATAGTCATTCTCCCCATGCTGAAGCTTTTTTAAGCCATCTATAAGACCCGGTGTTGATAGTAATTCCAGGGTGATCAGCAAGTTATCATAGGTTTCTTCAGAAAGCATCACAACACTCCCCTCATCAGCGATGATGCGAAAATGCTTTTGATCAAGCGATGCTGAGTTAACCAATTTTTTTAATCTATCTCTTACTTCTTCAACTGTAAATGTTTCCATACTTCCTCTTATCCCTGGCCCCACTCCTCCGGGGTGTTTTCACAATCTAAAGATTAAGAAATTATTTAACAAGAAAGAATGTAAAGAAAAAATTATTTTTTTACACTTTTATGAAAAGGTTGGTTTTAACCCCTGATTGTAATCCTAATCCATAGTCCGGCGCTCTAGAAAACAACAAGATTTTTTAGATTTTGAGGAGAGCATGTCTTTTGACATGGCCGACGAAAAAGATGACCTTCATCTGTAGATGTTTGTCCTCAGATTAGGTCACAATCACCGGTTTAAGCTTTGAGCAGTGAGAAAGTTATCCAGCAGAAACTTTCTTCAGTGAAATGACAGAGACCTCTCCATTCAAATCCCACTCCTGTCCCTCGCAAGGACCAAAATCAATAGTGACTGCTAATACTTCGTGAAAAATATAATCACGATGCTGCGCAACGCACTTCTTGACAAGATCCGTTGTCTGCATAGTCACTTCGATACGATCAGAAACATCAAATCCGGCTTCCCGTCGCATCGTATTGACTTTATTGACAATCTCACGCGCCAACCCTTCAACAATCAGCTCTTCACTCAAGTCTGTGTCCAACGCGATCGTAATAGCTCCGGCATTGGCAGCAATAATCCCATCGTGAACCTTACGCTCCACTTGGACATCTTCAGGAGTCAATTGAAAAGGCTCACCCTCTAAATCGATCGATACATCCTGCCCATCAAATAACGCCAAAACGTGCTTGCGATCGAAGTTTTCAATCACTTGTTGCGCCGCACGCATTTTTTTCCCAACTTTTTTTCCAAGGACGCGGAAATTGGGTTTAACGAGCAAAGAGACAAACTCATCTTCATTCGAACCAAATTCAATTTGTTTCACGTTGAGTTCATCAGCGATAAGGTGCTGCTGATCGCGCAACAGTGCAAGCACAGTTCCGTCATCAGAGGCAATATGCGCCTTAGATAGCGGCTGACGCACTTTAAGTTTGTTCTCTTTACGAAGTGCATGACCCAAACTTACCGTTGTCATCACTGCTGCCATCGCATCTTCAAGCTGCACATCCCGCTCTTCCGGACGGTATTTAGGATAGTCGCAAAGATGCACAGATTCAGGCATCTCTTCGGTTCTGAGGTGGCAGTAGATCGCCTCGCTCACGAAAGGAACAAAAGGAGCAATAATCTTTGTTAGATCGAGTAAAACCTTATAGAGGGTTTCAAAAGCTTGATCGCGATCAGGAATGTTATCATCTTCCCAAAAGCGGCGGCGAGAGCGACGAATGTACCAATTTGTCAAGTTGTCGATAAACTCGATAAACGGCTCCACAGCCTGACTTAATTCATATTCGTCCATGCCCTGCTCAACTTGATGAATGAGCTTGTGCCTTACAGACAAGATCCAGCGATCGATAACTTGGTTCGGTTTTGCAGATGCTCCTTTCGGTTTCCATTTGTAGATGCGTGCATACGTTACAAAGAAGCTAAAAGCATTCCAAAGAGGAAGAAGAATCTGTCTTAAAACAAGCTCAACACCCGCTTCTTTAAAACGCAAATCATCAGCACGCACAGCGGGACTGTGCATCATATAAAGACGAATCGCATCAGCGCCGTATTTATGCACCACTTCCAACGGATCGGGATAATTGCGCAATCGCTTGGACATTTTAGCGCCATTTTCTGCTAGCAAAATACCGTTTACAATCACATTTTTAAAAGCCGGACGGTCAAATAGCGCCGTTGCCAGTACTGTCAGTGTATAAAACCAGCCGCGAGTCTGATCAAGACCTTCCGCAATAAAGTCTGCAGGAAAGTGACTCTCAAACTGGGCACTATTTTCAAATGGGTAATGATTCTGCGCATAAGGCATTGACCCCGATTCAAACCAGCAGTCGAAAACCTCAGGGATTCGATGATAAATTTTGCCATCTTTTTCAATGGTCAAGTCGTCGATAAAATGGCGATGAAGATCCTCTACCTTTGCTCCGGTCGCAGCTTCGAGATCTGCAATACTGCCTATAACGAGCACATCACCATCATCAGAGCGCCACAATGGAATCGGAGTGCCCCAGTAGCGATTGCGGCTGATTGCCCAGTCGCGCGCGCCTTCTAACCACTTACCAAAACGCCCTTCTTTTAGATGTCCCGGAGTCCAATGGATCTGCTCATTTGCGTGTATCATCCTCTCCTTGATCTGTTCCACAGCCACAAACCACGTGCTCACAGCTTTGTAGATCAACGGGGTATCCGATCTCCAGCAAAAGGGATAGCGGTGGCGACAAGTGCCGTGGTGCAGCACGCGGTCCGCCTCTTTAAGGCGCTTGATGATCGCCTTGTCAGCATCTTTGACAAACTGCCCAACATATTCGGGGATTTCTTCTGTAAAACGACCATTATTGTCTACAGGACAGACCAGTTCGATCTTCTCTTTTTGACACGCGTAAAAGTCCACCTCACCAAAGGCGGGTGCACTGTGAACAACTCCCGTTCCTTCATCTGTTGCCACGCTCTCTTCTAGGATCACACGAAAAGCGTCTTGCCTCTCAGCAAAATAAGGTAAAATCGGTTGATAACGCCTGCCCTCAAGCTCTTTTCCCTTAAATCTGGCAACAACCTCAACTCCTTCCTTAAAATAGGTAGGCACACGCGTTTCAGCCAGGATATAGAATTTTTCCCCATCTCTCACTTTGACATAATCGATCTCAGGTCCCACCATCAGCGCTAAGTTGGAGATCAGCGTCCAGGGAGTGGTCGTCCAGGCAACAACAGAAGTATCCGGCTCATCAATTAGAGGAAACGTCACAGTTAAGGCAGGGTCATCGACTTCTTTATAATTCTCCCCCGCTTCAAAATTGGACAGAGGAGTTCCCAATTTCGCTGAAAAGGGCATCACTTTGAAGCCCTCATAGACCAATCCTTTTTCGAAAAGCTGCTTAAAGACCCACCACACCGACTCCATAAAAGTGATGTCCATCGTACGGTAGATATGGTCAAAATCGACCCAGCGCCCCATCCGGTTGACTACTGACTTCCACTCTTCGGTGTAACGAAGAACAATACTGCGACACTCTTCGTTGAACTTCGCAATGCCATACTCTTCAATAGACTTGGCACCGGACAGATTTTGCGCCTTTTCAATCTCATTTTCTACAGGCAAGCCGTGACAATCCCAACCAAAACGCCTGGGGACGCAAAATCCCTTCATCGTCTTGTAACGCGGCACCACATCCTTAATCGTTCCGGCCAACAAGTGTCCATAGTGAGGTAGACCTGTCGCAAAAGGAGGACCGTCATACATCGTAAAGACAGGACCCTCTCGCCGCTCTTCCACAGAACGGGTAAAAATGCCCTTCTCTTGCCAAAATTTTAAAATGCGCTTTTCGCGCTCATCAAATGATTCCGTTGGGATCTCTTCAAACATAGCCATAAACTCTTTAAAAAAACCCCATCACTATACCAAACCTAAGGTAAAATTCCTAGCGATACTCAAAAATTTTACTCATCGCGTTTAGCCAATTCACTTCTTCAGGAGCTCCTGAGATTTTTGTCACCGTAAATCCTGTCCTACCCTCACCCCACTCAAAGGAATATCCCTCATCTAGATTCTCCTTGGCCAATCGATACACCCTTCCTATACGAACCCCCTCCTTAGCTTTGACCTCCACTTTCCACTCTCCCCTTTGGTAAACCTCTGCAAAGACAGAAAATTTATCTACCACATATTTTACACTTGGCACATAGCCCAACCCAGGCATCATTTTTCACCTCCAAATATTAAATTTTTAACTTTTATCTCCTTCTAAATCGATTCTTGTCAACCATTTCCCTATTCAATTAATATTCCGAATGTGGTACCATACTATTGGGGGTGTAAAGGTTTCGACTAGGAAACAAAGTATTGATTGCATGCGGAGGATATCGGTTGGCCTCCTTAAAAAACCGGTAAAACGATAAATGCTAAAAATAGCAAAGTTGTAGCTCACATTGGCCACGCTAATGAGGATCTACTAAAAGTTGCTGCTTAAGACTTAACCGTTTTTTGCAGTCCGATAGCCTAGGATTGAACCAGGGGTGCTAGAACTATCGTCAATTTACTTGGTATGATGCCTGTCCCGCCGCTTCTAGGTACTTGCATCGAGATCAAATGAAGCAAACCGGTCATAGCGGCGTGCTCTACGACTTGACTGGTTACTTAATAGAGCACTAAGCATGTAGTGGTTAGTATAGAGTTTGCTTAGGACGAGAGTTCGATTCTCTCCACCTCCAAACCCGTTTTTTACACAGCAAAAAAGAGCCCTGCCTTGTCAGATTTTTGCAAACGCGACGACGGTAAACCTATTGGTTTACCTAGAAGCGTTTGACAAAAAGATGGCGAGTCAGGGTTCTTTTTTTGCCTGTAAAAAATGGGTTTGGGGGTGGTAACCTCCAAGCCCACCTAAAACACTACCAACTCATCGACCGCTAGGGGGAGGTGCTAACCTCCATTTGGGGCGGAGGCTAAAAACCCCTTTAAATTAACCGTATTGTGTTGCAATCTACCAACAAGCTGTTAGCCAAATCCGAAGAGCAATGCCTTTATTCAAAACCAAAGATAACAAATGTTAGAGAAGCTTAACCTATCTGACCAGATCATCATTGAATGCCTAAACACCAATTACGGCATTGAAGCCGCTACTCTTACATTCCTTCCTCTAGGCGCAGATACGGATGCCTCACTATATAAAGCCCAAACACTTGACCAAAGATCATATTTTGTAAAACTTAAGCTGGGGCATCATCATGACACTAGCACTGAAATAGTAGAACTATTACAAAGTGCTGGGATTCAACAGATTATTCCCCCCGTTAAGACAACTCATGGTAAGACAACTCAGCGTATTGATCATTTCACTCTCATTGTGTATCCATTCATTGATGGACAGGATGGCTTCAATCGCAATCTCACAAATGACCAATGGATTAAACTTGGCAAGGCATTGAGACAGGTTCACGAACTTGAAGTGCCGCTATCCGTTCAAAACAGAATCCGAAAAGAGAGCTACTCCGCAAAATGGCGTGACGCCGTTCGTTCGATCTACCCTTATATTGAAGCCGGTCCGATCACTGATGAGATAGGCGTAAAACTACAAACCTTCATGAAAAAACATATGCCCGACATTCGTCGACTGGTAGATCGTGCTGAGCAGTTAGGGAAAAAACTCCAGGACCACTCACTTAAATTCGTGCTGTGTCATTCCGATATTCATGGTGGCAATGTGCTAATAGATGAAAACTCTCATTTCTACATAGTGGATTGGGATGAGCCTATAATGGCACCAAAAGAGCGTGACCTTATGTTTATCGGAGGCGGCGTCGGAAATGTTTGGAATAAGCCGCCTGAGGAAAAGCTTTTTTACAAGGGTTACGGAGAAACGGAAATTAATTCAACAGCCCTGGCCTATTACCGACATGAACGGATCGTAGAAGATATTGCCATCTACAGTCGAGAATTACTTTTGACAACAGCCGGTGGCAACAACAGACTAGAAATGTACAAGCAGTTTATAGCCATGTTTGAACCCCAAGGCGTGGTAGATATCGCATTCAAAACTGATGACAAAAGCCTATAAAAGCCGAAATAGCCATTCGGGACTATCAGCCAGAAGACGTGTAAGCTCTTGCCAATATTTATTGCAACATGGACACCTAGTCAACAACAGGTTCATTAGTACAAAGCTAAAAATAATGCCTGAAAGTCAGGTTCTTATTCTTCCAGCAAGACTATGCGATCTGACTCGATATTGATTTTTCGTTGTTTATATAAGGCGCCTACGCACTTTTTAAACACCTTTTTGCTCATCCCTAATTCCTGAGAAATTAAATTCGCATCACTTTTGTCCGTAAGGTACAAGATGCCGTTATTCTCCTGTAGCTTTTGGAACAATAAAGCCTGTGAGTCCTCGACTTGAGAGTATCCTTGCTTCTGCAAAGAAACGTCGATCTTACCATCTTCACGAATGTTATCAATAAACCCTTTAACCCTATCCCCTTTCCGGAGCGGCTTAAAAATTTTATCAAAAAAGATAAGCCCTATATGGCGGTCGTTAATTACCACTTGCCACCCAAGCTCTGACTCGCGATCTATTAACAAGTCTACCTCTTCCCCTTCACGAACGGATAATTCTTGATCGGTACACTCGTGGAGTTTTGCTGAAGCAAAAAGGCGGTCCGTATTTTCATCCAGACAGAGACAGACTGTCACTTTATCGCCCGTTAAATACCGCCCCATCTGCTCCGATAAAGGCAGAAGAAGATCTTTCTCTAAGCCCCAATCTAAAAAAGCGCCAATTTTTGTAACATCCTTCACTTCAAGTACAGCAAACTGATGCAAAAATAATTTAGGCATAAGGGTAGTGGCTACAATACGATCTTCAGAATCTGTGTAGAGAAACACATCAAGTAAATGATCAGGATCGAGGTCTTCCGGTACATACTTGTTTGGAAGCAGCACTTCTTGGTCCTCATCATCTCCTAGGAATATTCCACAGGTTGCATTTCGTAGGACACGCAATGAATTAATTTTTCCTAGAGATAGCATACACCCTTTATTCTTCTTATAAAAAAGAAATTATAGTACCCTAAATTAGCTTAAAAGTAAAGTATTACAATAAACGAGGAAAGCTAAGAAAGAAGCTCTGATAACCAATAAGAGAGTGCTTGTAATGGCAAAAATCAAACTTGACTTACATGACATCTACAATAAAGGAAGAGTTATTGATGAAGAGCTCAACCGTGTCATCGAGGAGGCCGTCAGTAAAAAAATCTCCCTTGTAGAGATCATTCCGGGAAAAGGCAGTGGCCAACTCAAAAAAAAGGTACTCCGTTTTTTAGATCAGAAGCATATCAAAAAACTCTATCACCGCATAGAGAAAGACAGTACAAATTTCGGCCGCATTTTTGTCCACTTCAAGCACTAGGAAGGTAATCAAGCTACATTCTATTCCCAAAATGGAAGTACTAAAGACTTATCATTCAAAGCTTGTTCAACAGTTTTACCCCGATGCTTCGCAACTTCATCCACCCTTACTCCAGGTATTGGATGCTCTTCAAGATCCCTTAAAAAATTATCATCGATAGGTGTTGTCCCAATAGCATCTAATTCTTCTTGTTTAGGAGCTTGCGTTGCTCTTTCGTATAGGTTTTGATCAATTATGTGAAATTTACCATCAACCTTTTCAGCTGCGAGCACGGACTCATAATCATCATTTACCACATACATCTGATAATTCCTAATAACCTCATTCTTCTTCACATTTTCAACGAGTAGACTACGATTCTCTCTAATTTTCTGATATCCTAAGGCTATGGTTCTATATTGCATACATGGGTCTGTGTTGGGGTCACGACATAAAACACGTAAGGCTGATACCATCAAAGGGCCATCAATATCTTTAAAATGAATGGTTCCCCCTTTTTCCGCACAGACATCTACCATCTCTTGCAGGCGAGCTGGATCTTTAAACGTTTCGTCAAAAAGCATTGCGCATTCAATTCCAGAGTGCTCGAGTTCACTCGTTAGTTTTCTTGTCAATACAATACCTTCTGTGTGAACTTGTGGAGCTGTGATTTTATTAACCCCTTTTCTCAAGGAAGTTTTAAGAATATCCGGTGCGAAAGAGCCTAC
This sequence comes from Chlamydiota bacterium, assembly GCA_021772355.1. Classification (GTDB taxonomy): domain Bacteria; phylum Chlamydiota; class Chlamydiia; order Chlamydiales; family JAJFMB01; genus JAJFMB01. The sequence goes on from JAJFMB010000101.1 coordinate 13,433, forward strand.
AGGTTCTCCATCCTTCAAAGCTGCTTGAAAAATAGGATCACTCTTCGCACTATGCGTTTTCCCAACGCCGCAGTTACCGCCCAAGCAGAAAAACACTCTCTCACCACCAGTTAC
>JAJFMB010000102.1 GCA_021772355.1 Chlamydiota bacterium
CTATCACTGCTGTCGATTCGGAAAGTGGGGAAGCTCATGCTGGGCTTTACCATGATAGCGAAGCATCGTCGACTCCTTTCTTTGCGCCGCCGGACAAACCTAATTTAGAAAAATACAATGCACAATTTGCACAAGAACAGCCCGATCTTGCCTATGTCAATCCCTTAAATGTCGGCGTACAATCTTCTGCCTCACAAATTCACTCATCCGATGTCCCAAAACCCATGATCGCTGAAAATATGCAGCAATTGATCGCACAAATGGTCGATAAGATGACACAAATGACCAAACAGAACGAGACTGATACCTCCATCACCCTTAAGCATCCCCCACTCTTTGAAGGAGCACAACTAAAAATCACCTCGTTCGAATCTGCCAGAGGAGAATTCAACGTTACCTTTGAAAACCTTAATCCCAATGCACAAAAAATCTTACAAGACAATTCCAATGCCCTAAAACTCGCAATGGAGAACAGGGGATACACCGTCCATATTATCACTACCACCACCGAAGTGGAGTCTGCTCCCTTTGTCACTGAAGAATCTGCCTCCTCTAAAAGGGAAGAACGTGAAGGGCAAAGCGAACAAGAAAAAGAGGGTCAAGAGTAGAGACATCAAGCTTGCACGCGGCCTAAATATTTCAGTTTGGTGTATCATAATTACTTAAGTATCGTTACTTTATTGGAACTTTTATAGTCGGCTCTTGTCCTCAAAGGGTGTATTGCTCTATAATGAGAGATTGGTTATACGAAGGGTATTCGGGTTTAAAGAGTTGAATCACGCGTGAGCACACCATCACCTCAAGCTTATCAATGGCTTAAGAAGTTACCATCGGCTCTTTTGCAGCTAGATGACATTCCTCTATTGGGGTTTCCTCCTCAATTTCCCTGGGATTCCCTTGCTCAAAACCTCTCACAACTTCTTGAAATTAAAGATCTTAAAATATTTCCCAAAGAAATTAAATGGCGCACGGCTGAGGAACTTTACTCAGGTCTAGATCACACCCTGGTAGCCAAGAACATCTCTGTTGCTCCCCTCTCAGGCTCAGTGTGTTGGGTAATGCCCCAAGAAGCATTACGCATTTTTACTGCCCAGCTTATTGAAAAGCGCAATCCGGATTCTGAACAATACGATGAGAGCTTTCAAGAGGGTTTATACCAATTTCTAACTGTTGAAGTTCTACATTCGCTTGGACAAATCAACTTTGACAACCACCTATCCTACCAACTTCTTCCTGAGGCCGAGCTGCCCAGTGAGCCAGCACTCTGCTTAGAGGTGCAAATCACTCTCTCTCAAACAACTCTTTATGGAAGATTACTGATATCTCCGGAATTTCGACAGTCATGGAAGGAGCGCTATGCCAATAGAAAGCTCGATTTCCCTTTAGACGACTCTCTTATCAATCGCGTCACAGTTCCCGTCCATCTCGACGCCGGGCAAGTGGTTCTGACCGAGGAAGAGTGGGAAAAGCTCCAGCCAGGAGATTTTCTCGTACTAGATTCATGCTCTTTACAAGCTGATGGTAAAAAAGGGCGCGTCATGTTAACTGTGAATCAACGGCCCTTTTTGCGCGGAAGAGTTAAAGAGGGTGTTCTAAAGATTTTAGAATTTCCCTCATATGAGGTAGGAGACACGATGGCAGAAGAATCCCCAGAGGAGGAAAAATTCTCGGAAGAACCTGAGCTTGAAGAGGAAGCAGACGAAGAGGAATCCGACGAGGAGGAAGATGAAGGGGAAATTGAACAAGAGAAAGACGAACCTGTAGAATCACCCCCGGAAGAGGAAAAAAAAGTAGAAGGTGTTGAGATCACAAAAGAAACTTTTGAGAAGATCTCCCCCGAAACACTCCCCCTAACTGTTAATATAGAAGTGGGTAGAATCCAAATGTCTCTTCAAAAACTTCTCGAACTGCAACCCGGAAATCTTCTAGAACTTGATGTTCATCCTGAAAATGGTGTTGACCTCGTCGTCAATGGGAAAAGAGTTGGAAAGGCAGAACTCCTAACTATTGGGGAGACTCTAGGAATTCGCATTCTCGACATCTGAGGCTCTCGATAAACTAGAAAAGATTCTTCTTTAATGCTACATTCATGATATGGCAGAAGAAGATTTTTACAAACAGACTACCATTCCCGGATTTTCAACAGACGAAAGAAAAACTCCTGTTGAAATTCCCGAAGAAATTGGTCCTTATAAAATTGAGAGTCTCCTCGACAGAGGGGGAATGTCAATTCTCTACTTAGCGACGCATCCGGAAACACAGGATTTAATCGTCGTAAAAGTCTTAGAGCCAAAGTATCTTTCCCGTCCGGAAGTCGTTCAACGTTTTCTGCATGAAGCAAAAATTATTGGCCTCCCCGATCACCCACACATTGTCAAACTCTTTGGAAATGGAGAGTGGGAAGGCGGTCTTTATATTGCGATGGAATTTATCCAAGGAGTCTCTTTAAGAAAGTACCTCCTTCAAACACCCATTTCTCTCAAACAATCCCTTGAACTCACCATCGACATTGCCTA
>JAJFMB010000103.1 GCA_021772355.1 Chlamydiota bacterium
GAGAAATTCAGACATGAAAACCCTCATCTGCTATTTTTATCAAAAATAAAGACGCTAGCTGTGAGCGCTCTACCAAACTATTTAAGTCGATCGTTTCATCATGCGTATGCATGCCCTCTCCGGTAGCTCCTAGAGAGTCAATGTTCGGAACACCCGCAGCGTACAGGAGATTGCCATCGGCAACGCCTCCTGTCGGTTTCCAGGTGATTTCGATATCTAACTCCTCTCCGCACTCCTTCATTTTTGAAAAAAGTGTTTCTTGTCGGGAATCAAATGGTTTTGGAGGGCGATCCCCCATTTCCAATAAGTCTAATGAGAGATTGTCTTTCCTATTATGTTCCTTTAACAAGGCTCTAAGTCGATCCTTGATCTTAGGCAGATCACCGGGATGAATCATTCTCACATTTACGCCACAAATTGCCAAGTCAGGAACAATATTGAGAGGTCCACCTCCGGCGATTTTTCCTACATTAACGGTAATGCCATGATCGCGATCGTTTAACCCCTCTATTTGAATAATTAGGCGGCAAAGGGCAGTGATCGCATTTTCCCCCATGTGGTGGTGCCTTCCAGCATGAGCGCTTTTTCCTTTGGCTATAATGGTAAAACTAAACGATCCTTTACGAGCGCCTGCCAAAGAGCCGCCCGGTAAAGCAGGTTCAAAAAGCAGTCCCAATTGACATCCCTTGCTTAACTCCGGATATAAATGCGAAGAGCTTGGCGATCCAATTTCCTCATCGGAGCTTATCAACACGCGCCATCCGATTTTAGATGCAAAGGGGCAGTTTTCAAGAGTTTTCAATGCCTGAAGAAGGATCATCAACCCCCCTTTCATGTCGATAATTCCGGGTCCTCGCATGCGCTCTTTCTCTATGCGCTCAGCGCGCTGAAAAGAGGAGGAGTCGGGAAAGACAGTGTCCATGTGGCCACCTAAGAAAATCTGAAGAGGTGCGTTGGGGCGTTTGGTGATATAGAGAGCTTTACCTAAAGGTTTGTCAATGAGCTGTCCTTCATTGTTTACTGTAGTGTGTGGTGGTAAATGAAGCTCCTCCATAGTGGCATTCAGAGGGGTAAAGGCTTTTTTCAAGGCTAGCATCATGCGCTCCAATCCTTGTAGGTGATAAGAGCCCGAATTGATATTAACCCAACGAACGAGTTCATCAATCATGACTTCTTTGTCAGCATGAATAGAATTGAGATACGCGTGATAATTCCTCATATAGGTATATATATGTTAACAGTATCTCTTTGACAAATGTTTTCGGCCTTGTTGCATAGAAATTATCGCAGAAATATTGATAGTGAAATGTCATTTGAGAAAATAGAAAAAAATAATGAATTAAAATTTGTAATAAAATTGATACTTACGTTAATGTTTCAAAATATAGCATCTTAAAGCGAAAAGGTAAGTGTTCAACGAGTGAACTAGTTCACTAGAACACTTATGATAAACGGGGGAAGCCAAAGTGCAACTTTTATGAGTAAAAGTGTACAGAAGAAAGATAAGAGTTCGGAGAGTAACGAACCGGTTAAGTATGATTTCGGCAAAAACATTCACGAAGTGTTAGCAGAAAAACATGCCTGTTACGTTCTCATCACATGCGATCCACCAAATGATGACGGCCAAATGCAGGTCGCTATGACATATGAAGGCGATCCTATGCTTGCCGCCTATCTCCTTCAAGGAGCGCAATCATACATTGATGAGTATGATGACGAAGATCTCGACTTCCAAGATGAGACACTCTTCGCGGACTAAGGCAATACTGGTTCTTACTTAACCTAAAGAAAGCAAAACGAGCCATACCGGTGCATTTTGTTGTGGCTTCCTATCTATCTATTTATAGCTTTGTTGAAAAATCTTTCGATCATTTTTTGAGCACAACCAATTTTATTATTCTGTCATTATTTCTTGGATAAAAATAACGACTTTATTATTGTTTGGCATGCGTGACAGAGGGGTTTTGTCTGTTACCGTTTAATAATTATAATTAGCCTATTATCAATAGGTTGCAAAGTTTTGTCTAGGAAACGCTAAAATGAAAAACGTCATCAATCAATTTCGCTTTTGGGTCATTCTGGGACCGCTTGTTATGCTGTTAACTTTTTTTGCTGCGCTTGTTAAGGTATCAACGCCTTATCTTCTTATCCCTTCAGTAGCACTTGTTGGATTACCCCTGTCATGGAGGGGAAAGCTGCCCGGACTTGCATTGACCCTTTCTCTATTTGCCGGAACGATGGCGTATTATTATCCGATGTTTTCTGTTGATGAGCGATTTTGGCAAGTTGGCCTTTGCATGGCTTTTTCGATTGCCTGCGTCATTATCGCACTATGTAGTGAAGAAACGGAGGGGCTTTTGGATGCTGTTGAATTGGAATCTGAAAGTCGCTTAGATAACTTACGCCTTATCGATGAAAAATTCAAAGTAGCAAAAAAGAAAGCAGAGAAAGAAGTGACAGACTATCAGTCAAAGCTAGACGTTGTGCAGAATGCTCTTGAAGAGAAAGAGGGAAAAATCAATTCTCAGGCTGAGGTTATCGTTATTTTACGGGAAGAGTTGAGATCGGTTTATCAACGAGCCTCAGAATCTGCTCCTGATGAAGAAATCATCAAACTCACGGTCGTTGATGAGATGAGCAATCATATCGAAAATCTTACTCGAGAAAAAGAGCTTCTTCAAAACACCCTCAAAAGATTACAAAGCGAACTGGAACAAACTACCGTTTCCAAGGAGTGAGGATTTCGTGTCCATCCTGGGTAATAAGTAGGGTGTGCTCCCACTGTCCGCTCGCTTTACCGTCTCTTGTTCTCGCCGTCCATTTGTCATTGGGATCAATATAACCTTCAGGCGCCCCCGCATTTATCATCGGTTCAATTGTAAAAGTCATCCCGGGAGCTAAGGGAATCTGTAAATTATTGCGAAAATGCGGGATCTGAGGGGCTTCATGAAAATCAATGCCGACACCATGCGCGACGAATTGATGAACAACAGAACAATTTTTCTCCGTGGCGTAATCTTCGATCACATCTCCTATCTCGCTTAGAAGAATGTTGGGTTTTAGAATAGCTATAGAGCGCATCAAGCATTCGTAGGACACATCCATCACTAGCTGTTTATCTGGGTCGATCTTTCCGATCGCAACCATCCGACTGCAATCTCCATAGTAGCCATTTAAGATACAGGTGACATCGATGTTTAGAACATCGCCATCTTTTAGTACTGTTTGGTCGGGAATGCCATGACAAATGACATCATTTAACGATGTGCAGATGCTGCGAGTAAAAGGAGGAGAGCCGTATCCTAAGGTGGCGGGAATTGCACCGGCCTCTTCGTGTAGCTTGTGAGCAAAATCATTGAGCTCTTGTGTTGTCACACCGGCTTTTGCCATTTTACACGTCTCAGTTAGAATTTTTGCCGCTAAGTGACCTGATTTCCTTATTCCCTCAATTTCACGTTCTGTTTTTAAGATGATTTGGAACTGCTTCTCGTACTTCTGTTTCAAATTATTATTTGAAGAGTTGGGGTCCAATCTAGGATAGTGACATTTTTTCCATTTTTTTCCACTACTACACCAACAAGGGTCATTTCTTCCGATCATTATTATACCTCAAAAAATGGGGATTATAGTCAAGTTGTCTATGAATTTCAATAATTTATTGTCCGTAATGCTGTTTCGTGTTATAATGTATTAAATTATTATATTTATTATAGGTTTTAAGAATGGTGCAAATTAATTCAATTGAACAAGCATTTAGTGAAATAAAACGTTACGCTTCAAATTTAGATGATAGAAAAGATTCCGATCAAAATTCTTCATTTCTCTACGTGATCACTTCCCGTTTAGAAACGTTGCGTGCAATCTCATATCTCAGCACAAACTCAGATAAGTTGAAAAACGCTCAACTCACTGAACTTAATGATCTAAAAACAAATTTAAACACCATAGAGCAGACACGACAACCTCAAAAAACATGGAAAGACACAGCAATTAAAGTTTTGCATGTCTTTACATGTGGTATTTCTTATCTCATTCAAAAGCTTTATCACAAATATGTCTGTCCCTCTCGAGAAGAGTTGCAGGCAGCAAATCAAAATCTACAAAAGCAGGTCACAGACATTTTGAATGCACGTGAAAAGTCAGTATCTGAACCAGAAAAAGTAACTGGCGCGGATCTATCCTGTGATATGGAAGAAGTAAAACCTTCTGGTAAACCAAGATCTTGCAACTTTGGCTCTAATACAATTAGTGGTTGTGAACTTAGCGATACAATTGATTTAGATTCTGGTGAGAGAGGAATTGGAATTACTAATACGACAGGAATGACGCAAAAGATCAATTTAGCCGAGAAAGTGAAGCTAAATGATGTCAAACGTGTCGAAATGACAATTCCCACTAAGGAGCAATCTGTGGTGGAAACGGTTGAGATCGTTAACTTTTCAAGTCCCATTGAATTAGTAGATGAAGGGGAACTACTGGTAGTGTTGACGTAAATGTTCATGAGAACACTTACGTATTGACTGCTTAAGGTTCGATTTTACAACAAAAAGATTCTTGTTCTTTTTTGAAAACCTGCTGTTTGATATGATACTCTCACTATGAAGCCAAAAGATTTGAAATCACAATACACCTGGGACACGCGCTGTATCAAACTCGAAGACGGCGTTTTCTATGTTCCGTCGCATTACCCTAATTATGGTAGTTTTACCTTTCCGGGGTGGGCTCATTCAGATGTCTTTGGTAATGAAAATCCTGTAAATGTCGAGTACTGCAGTGGTAATGGGGCGTGGATCGCAACGAAGGCGATGGAATTTCCTAATGAGAACTGGGTGGCGGTGGAAAAACGGTTTGATCGAGTGCGAAAAATCTGGTCGAAGAAAAAAAACCATGGATTGAACAACTTATTCATTGTCTGCGGGGAGGCGCAAACCTTCACGGAGCATTATATTCCTAAGGGAAGTGTTAAGGATATTTTTATTAATTTCCCCGATCCCTGGCCTAAGAAACGTCATGCAAAGCATCGACTTATGCAATCTGATTTTGTAGATATGATGGGTCAAGTCATTAAAAAAGAAGGGGCTTTAACCCTTGTGACCGATGATCCTGATTACTCCATCCGTTCGACGGATGTGTTGCTGCAGCACGATGCGTTCGAGTCGTTGTATCCCATGCCATTTTATCAGACCTCCTTAACAGGTTACGGTTCTTCCTATTTTGATGCTCTCTGGCGCCAAAAAGGGAGGCAAATCCGTTATCACCGTTACAGAAAAACTGTGAATTCAGCTGCAATTAGCTAAAAAACGAATTTTTTGCCGTTAGAAAATTTTCTTGGGCGACTAAAATAATCAAGACTCTTATATAGAAGATATGGGGGAAGTATGACTGAAGATCTGTCGGAGATTAGCGGGGGCCTTGCGTGGCACGAGAATGGATTTGTTCTGAACGACACTCCATTTGTGCCGAAAATATTCGATGTGTTACGAAACGAAGAGCCTATACCTGAGGGATTTAATGCTGTAAAACTCAAGGTGGATGGGCGCTTAAAGGCCGATCTTAAATGGTTGGATGTCAGAGAAAAAGCTCAAAAATACAGTGATTCTGGTTATAAGATCTTTTGGGAGTTGGATTTAGGGTTATTTCGACACCTGTTCTACCCGTTTAGCTACGAAGGGCAGTACAAAGCACTTCAATTTTCCGTGCAAAACTTCTGGGATTTTTTATGGAGTCACCATCAAAAGGACAGTTTAGGGGTTTGCCTTTACCGTGGGACGACCGACTTTACCTTGGATTTTCCCTGGTCGCGAATTACAAAAGACGCAAACCACTACGAAAATTTGCAGCAGTGGCTAAGAGAGTCTTTTCAGGATGTGAAACACTTTAGTCATGAGACGGGGATTGAGGCAACAAGCTTTGATGAGGTAACCTATCTAACTTTATTTCGTCAGCCGGTCGGCTTGCACTTGATGAATATTTATTGTCGCAATGTTGCCATCGATTATCTCGACTTTCTTACTCAAGATGTGCCTGATCATCTTCCCATGTTTGTGATGCTAGATGCATTTCCTGTCACAAATCCCGCTTATCTAGCTCAAGTCATTTCGCGTGAAAGATTTGAGCGTTATCATTTGGCTATCCGAGGAGGATCATTGCCACAGTCAGGTCTTGCCTGGGATGATGATCGCGCCACCTGCGGATATATCGCGCATCGTCATATTGCTCTGCGGGAACCAAAAGTCGCAACTGTCGGAGTGTGTCTGCCTCCTATGGATATGTGTTTGCCTAGTCATTATAAAGGGCTTGAACAGGCGCTAACACAGTTGAATGATCGAAAAATTGACTATCGAGTTATTCCGGAACCTTTTTTGACAACGGAATGGAGCGGATTGGATAATCTCCTTTTCATCCCATCCGGGCTAAGCGACTTAGGGGAGCGTAAGCTGCAAGGATTTTGTGCTGCAGGAGGAATTCCCATTAGTTTAGGTCAAAAAATTGGACTACCTCACGAATTGACCTTTGATGAATGGACAGAAAAATTGTTAGAAATTATGTAATTCTCCATAATCCAATTTTAGAACAAATAGTAATTTTTTCTGAAATTTCCTAGGAAATAGGACTTGAAGATTCAGTGGAGTTACTGTGAAACAACTATTAGAGGGGAGTCATTATGACTACTAAGAGGGCTAACATCGTGGATGCGTTATCATTTCCAAATTTTTCAGCGACTAAAGAGTTAAAGCGTTTAGCTCAAAGTCCTTATGATCTCACAGTTGAAGGGAATCTCTCATCTGAGAGGATTGCTAAATACTGCGCAGAAGCGTGCGGTTATAAGTTTCTCTATGCCACTGAAAGAGTGACAGACGAGGTCATTCGTCAACTTCATGAGCTTGCCAAGGAAGCTAATGTGTTTGAAAAAATGGAAAAGGTGCAGGCAGGCGATG
>JAJFMB010000104.1 GCA_021772355.1 Chlamydiota bacterium
TAAAGTCACCATAAACAATCTCAGCACTCACGCCGTATTTTTGGCACTCCTCTTTCAATTCAAAAGCTTCTTGCTGACTATCTCGATAGTGAATCACAAGATCGTAGCCCTCTTTGGCCAACGTCCGACAAATCGCTGCCCCCAGCCGCTTTGCGCCGCCGGTAACAAGACATACACCCATTTTAACGATGCCTCTCAAATTCTATAACCGATCCGGCAGAATTAGGAAGCGCTGCAGGCTTACGCACTTTTATCCATGCCCACGCTATAGAAAATGTCTGAAAAAGCGCTTCCAAAACGTCATGTGCATAGGTTTCGAGTAAATGGTAGTGCTTAGAATGAACTAGAGTTTCGCATAAAGCTGCGACTTTCGTATAGTCCACAGTCTTCTCAACATCGTCAGTAGCAGCACAGCGAAAGCTCGCTCTAATACGTATGTCGACAAAAATATCTTGAGTCTTCTTTTTTTCTTCAGGCTGCGTTCCAATCAAGCAGGGAATCTTAAGCTGATCAAAACCGATCAAGCCTCCCTGTTGTTCATAGTAATCAAGCAGTACAATCATCTCTTTAATTGTCGGGAGTTTGCGCATTTCATCAGGAGTCACCCATAAATACTCTTGTGCCTCATGATTGAGAACGACATCTTCCTTATGAAATCCCGGCGCTAAATCGGCAATGTAGTCATGCATCACAAAGTGCTTATTCTCGAAGAAATCCTTTAAAAAAATCGCTTCCTGAACCAAAGCAAAACGCACATTGGCCACTTTCAATTGTGTTTCTTCAAACACTTCCCGAATAAAGGCATCCTCACAACTCTCCCCCCAATCCACTTTTCCTCCGGGAAGAACATAAAGATCGCGCCACTTATGGGAACGTACGACTAAAATCGTACCATCGTCAGCAACGACAAATCCCCCAACTGTTACTTTTGGAAAGTCCATCTAAATCCTCTCAATTGCTTGTCTCAATCCCTCAATAATTCCCATTTGCTCGACATCCGGTGCAATGATGTCAGCGACAGCGCGTACATTGGGAGGAGCATTTCCCATCACAACTTTGATAGTGGCGACCTCCATCATGGGCAGATCGTTGTTATCATTTCCTGCGGCAATCACAGTGCTTTCCATGCCATTCAACTTTAGACAATCCCTCACGGCCTGCCCCTTGTCCACCTTGGCATTGGTCGCTTGTCCAATATAAAAACTCGGATCGAAACTGTCTCGTATCAAGGGAATATGCAAACCCATCTTTTCAAGTTTCTCTGCAAGAGGCAACATTGTATCCTCTTTTCCAAAACACTTGAGAGAGGGAAATTGCTCTACACCCACATCATCAAAGGATTCAACTTCAACCCATTTCTCATGCAACGCCTCAATCCTTCCCTGCAAATACTTACGCACCGAAGAAGAAAAGCGCTCAGGCCTCCAATAACACACATCACCGTTGTCATGCCCCGTATAGAGCACACAGTCAGTCATATATCCGGCACAGATCCTTTCAACTTCTTCAAGAATTGCTCTATCAAGATAACGCCTAAGCACGATCTTCTCATCCGGCAGCTGCATGATAAATGCGCCATTATGAAGAGCCGCATAACAGGGAAAGCGCATCTGACTCAGCACCGGCGCTGCCCAAGGATAGGGCCTCCCCGTCACAAAGACAATCGCAAAGCCCGCCTCTTCCAGCTCATGCAAATAGTCCACCACCGGCTGTGGCACACTATGCAAATCCGCCGTCAAAGTCCCATCAATATCTAATGCAATCAATCCACGCTTTTTCATAAGCAAAAGAGTATAGCAAGCCCATCAAAGACAGTCAAAGGTTATAAAAAAGCATTACGATTGAATTAGTTATCTGAATAACTAAGAATATAGCTTTAAAAGAAAGTATTTAAAGATGTGTTGTTTTAGCCCAAAGATCCTCGAAAGAATTTTTCAACAAAGCCTTGCCACAGCAACAGAAACTCATCTCATCCAAAACTTTAAACCCCAGCGATGGAGATGATAATGCCGACTACGCCATCGACATGAGCACTGATAACGTTTCAAACTCTCAAAAATCTCCCCAAATAATCGAAATAAGCCCTCCTAGATATAATGAAATTTCTACATATTAATTTATTAGACATATAACTAACGCAAGAGTATAATTTTAGCTTGTTATGAACACACTCTATTATCATACTACTATTTAATCATGAGTACATTTTACAAGGATTGTTTTCCAGCTCTAAATCATCTACGCTATCCAGCCCTGCCTGAACTACGTATATTTGCAAATATGTATTCTCCTTTTAATTATACATTCCCAACGGTTGATCAAAAAAGAAAATTATCTCTTTTAGAAACTACTGCATCAATCGGCATCAGCGTGATCTCAGCCTATAGTGCCTGCTCGCGTAAAGACGATTATATAAAGGTGGGTCTCCCAGTCTTCTATCTCGCAACGACCTCTCTAAAACGCTATGAATATGAGAAAAATTTTGCTAAGCTTAGAAGAAATTTACTACTGGATTGGGTCGCAGACCCTTCTGTTACTGGAGATAAAGAAGGAGCTTACCGAAAAATCCTAGCTTGTTATGAAAATAATGACACTAGGTTATGTTTATCCGGATTAGAATTAAGCACTCTCCCACCTGGGATCGGTACTCTTGAATCTCTTGTAGAACTCAACCTCTCCCAAAACGCTTTAGAGTCACTACCCTCTGAAATTGGAAGACTAACACAATTAAAGAAACTCAACGTTTCTAGCAACAAACTTCATTCCCTTCCGCCTGAGATCGGCTGCCTTGAATCTTTAGAAAACCTCAATCTTTCCATGAATGAAATCGAATCACTACCCTCAGAAATTGGACGACTTTCAAATCTAAAGTCTCTCGGTCTCTCCTACAACAAGCTTAGATCTCTTCCCACAACAATTGGTAATCTCTCAAATTTAGAAGAAATTTCACTA
>JAJFMB010000105.1 GCA_021772355.1 Chlamydiota bacterium
CGGAGATGTTGTTTATATTGGATTTGGCACTCTAACTGAAGCCTGTCACCCTTCTATTTTGAGGGGGATAGTTAATGTTTTGAGCAAAAATAAAATCAAAGCCATTATTAGCGCTAACTTGCCTTCCCTTTCACAAATGGAGCTACCTCCATGGATTTACCCTCTTGATTATGCGCCCCACGATTGGCTATTCTCAAGGGTATCAGCTGTTGTTCACCATGGGGGTGTTGGGACTATGGCTGCAGGGATCTATGCCGCAAAACCAACTCTAGTAATACCGTTTATTGCAGATCAGTTTTACTGGGGGAAAATGGTATATAGAAAAAAAATAGGCCCTCAGTCTTTATCTGCTTACGCTTTTGATGAAAAAACCTTTGAGCAGCGACTATCTGAGTTGCTGTCCAGCAAGGAGTTTCGAGAAAATGCCAGGGTATTTCAGCAGAAATTCTTAAGTGATGGTGACGGTGTTGAATTGACCACGAAGACTATTTTTAAATATCTCAATAAAAAGACTTAATGATTAAACTAGTTGCCACAGAAAAAGTCCTATAGGCTTCTTGGTTTGAAGGACTAGTTAAAGCCGTCTTCGCAAACCATTTCACCATTGATCCATAGTTCGTACCAGAAACCCATACTCCTGTACTCAATTAGCTCTGTAGCCGAAAGGCGATAGTGAGCGGAGGTGATTGGTTTGCCTTCATCATCCTTGAGGTTATCGATAGCATCGCTGTACTTCCCTTCGAGACAGTTTTTCTCCCGCTGAAGAAGGCCATTACCCTCAGGGTTAAGGAGGGAGACATCGAAATAATAGGCTGGTGTGGAGCTCTTTTCTTCTGATAGGGAGTTTGGATCAGAAAAGGCTTTGGTGATCTCCTCTTGGATACGATCGCTGAGAAGGTTTGAAAGTTCATGATCTTTAATACTGTGAGGATTGTTGGATTGCATTGTTTTTTGGTAGCCTAGATGTAGTATTTTCATGGTGTTGTCGCTAAGAGCCCCTGCTAGTTTGCGCCAATCACTCACTCTTAACACATTGATAAATTTGGAAATATCTTCCTGAGTAATGCTTTCAAATGGTATTTGTTTTTGGTGCTTGTTGCATACCGGATAGCGACTGTTATACACCTTAGAAAGGATGCAGCGTCCATCGGAGGTTAATTCAAAAGCTCCGTTGTCCGCCTCATTTCGTTTAGGTCTGAAAGAGTGAGATTTAACCCAATCGGCAAAAGATTCGGCATTTTTCAATTTCTTGGAGTTAAATAAGTTTTGAAGGGTGTGAATGGGAAGGGTGCGATCACCGACGAATTTGGATTTGACTGCCCCATGCTGAATGTCTCGTTCCTTTAACCCTCTAATGTAAGGGGGGTCACAACCTTCTATTGTTACAACATTTCTCTGTTTAGTCAACTCGTTAAGTGCTTTTTTAGTGATGACCCAGTTGCGCATCTCTAGCTCCTTCCAGATAATATCAAAGCGTTCGGAGCACTCCTTGACTGCCTCATCCAAAAGATCATCAGTTAGCTCTTCTCCCGCTTCTAAAAGAGCGTCGAGCAGTACTTGGGAATTTTGAAGCAAAGCAAGTTTGAGGATATCTTTGGAATGACATCCTGAACGGATGAGTGTTGTCATCACTTCTATCCACTCTTGCTGAGGTTCGGGGTGTGTTTCTAAGAGGTATAACCTCATAGCTATTTCTATGGGTGTTCCGATGTCGATCTTATCATTATGAATCTTTCCCTCAGCGATAAGTTCTCGGATCTTATGGAGAATGCGTGTTCGCACATATTCATGAAGGTCTGATTTTTCGCCTGTCAATCTAACAATTCCTTGGTGGTTAATCCTCAAGGGACCGCCTAATTCCATCAGCGCTGTATTCTCACAGCAAAAATCGGCATTTTCAACTTCCTCAAGGTGTAAATTACCGGTAATGACCAGCTCCTCTTCCGCAGAATCCATTTCGGGTAAGACACCGGGTCCTTTAGCTTTTTCTCTCGCCTCTTTAGAGTTGGTAAAATGGTGCCAGGCATGCAGACACTCGTGAATAAAAGTGGTGACTTCAAATGATTGAGAAATGTCGCGCTCTTTCCCATCTTTTAAATGGATATAATGATGAGTTGGGTTACAGAAACTAAATGAGAGACTGGGTGTGCCATCATTCATTAATTCTCTCTCAAAAAAGTCTGACTGTCCCTCCTTGATCAGCAAATCTCTACCGGTATCTAAAAGTCGTTGCATTACGGTCACGCCAGTAGCTAATTTTGATGCCTTTTCAATCACCTTTTTTGTCTCTTTGACAAACTCTTCGCTGCCTGTGATTTTGGAGCCAAAACGGTGCATGAACAGCTTATGGATCAATTGAGATTTGACCGTTGTCGGTCTGTTTTCTGTAATCCACTGGCTCATCGATTCTTGGGCTCTGTATAATCCTGAATATGTCCCTTCTATGCTCATTTTTATCTCTATTTGTGCTTTTGTATGATTATAAGAGGACTAAGTTTATTTCTTATTAAGATGTTGTAAAGATAGCAAATTTACTTTGCTCTATTCAGCATATATAGAGCGGCATCTTGACTTTCTATGACTTTGAAGACGACTTGGTTCATAAGATCAGTCTCGATTTTTCCTTCGGAAAAGACGGGGAGAGAGGGGTCTTCAGCGTAGCTCATCATCAACTCTACTAGCTCAGTTTGCTGGTTATCGATGGCCAAGGAGAGGGGAGTTTTAACTTGGAACCAATTTGAGGCGACAGGTGTTTTATGATGGTAGAAGGAGTCAATCTCCGCAAATGTTCTTCTTGGGTGGTAGGGATCCGCTCCATTTTCCAGTAAAAACTCCACGAGTTCGGTATTACCCTTGATGATGGCCATTTCCAAAGCGTTGTATCCAAATTCTTTCAGGGATTTAAGATTATTGTCTGTTCTCCAACTCGAATCGGGATGCCAGCAGAGGGTTTTTTGGGAAATGGCGGTTTGGTTGAGTTTCTCCGTTGTTTCCTCTTCAATCAGCGCCTTGGCAAAATCGTTTCTATTGTGCTCTATGGCGATATAAAGATGCTGCATCGGCATCGCCTTGAACCGCTCTAAACTCTCTTCAAAAGAAAGATATCCTTTGTCGTAAACCGAAAATAAGTAATCGAGCCCTAGCTCGTTCCATTGTTTTTGAGGAACATCCATCAAGAGCTCATGAAATTTGCTTTCGTCAATGTATCCGAATTCATGGAGGGAGATGAGAACCTTGACTCCTTCTCTGTTCCATTGAATGAGCTGCTCTAAAGTCAGATACTCCTTCTCAATCATGTAGTCCAAGAATGGAAAGTTGGCCGAGGCTTGCATGAGATATTCTTTTTTTATGGAAACACCATAACGAAAGAAGATATCGACAGCGTCAAAGTCACCTTCTGTGATGGCTATCGTAACGGGATCTTTCTTATACTCCATTCTCTGTCCATAGCTATCAAACACTTCGATGATATTGTCAGTGATGGGAAGATTGGTGATCCCCTGTAGAGCAGCTTTAATGATTTTTTTCTTCCCTTTTTTCCCATTAAGAAATTGAAATAGGTTAGTCGGCCTATTTGGGGTAAGTAGTCGGAAAATATCTCCATCGTGTTTGTAAAATAGAGTGATCAACTCGAGATTGCCCTTCTCGACGACGCGATAAAAGGTCGATTTATAAACAATCTTCTTGTCCCGAGTGTGTTTTACGAAAACATTATATTTGACCCCATCCTTGTACCGATATTTTTTGGGGATAAACCATGCCCCCTCATTCGGGGAAACTTTCGGAAGAAGAAACTTTGACATCTCTACGCTTTCGGCATCGATTGCCGCCACGTCGAGTAAAGTTCGGTTTAATAATGTGGCGTCAACACCACCTTTGTTATCGTAAAGAATCAGGCGTTCACATACATATCTGAGATCTTTCATCGTTTCAATTCTTGCCATGGCATAGCGATTATTCCCTTTTCTAATGGCTTCAAAAACATCTTCGTAGGTCTCTCCAAACAGGATAAAGGGAAGAAGCAAAGAAATTAGAAACATTAATTTTCGCATATGAATGGAACCTCGATGTTTAATTCTTCAGCGCGCTCAGAAGCTTCTTGATTTGAAAAATCCCCTCTTTCCAATAAGAAGAGGAGAAATTGATCCGATTTGGCGCGTAAACTGGCATCTAAAAAATCTCTCTCAAGCGGTGTTTCTGTCTTCTCTAACAAGTCGAGTCCAAAGCCTTCTTTTTCCAACACGATCGCACGTAAGGCAGCGTCATTGATAGACAC
>JAJFMB010000106.1 GCA_021772355.1 Chlamydiota bacterium
GTCTTCGTAAACTCTTCGAGACTGAGATTCTGAGCATTAGCCCCTTTAATAGTCTTATCATCGACATCGGTGAGATTCATCACTTGCGTGACCTGATAGCCAAAAAACTTTAAAGTCCGCCTTAAAATGTCTTCAAATATATAAGTGCGAAAGTTGCCGATGTGAGCAAAATTATAAACCGTGGGACCACATGTGTACATTTTCACATGTTTCTCTTCAAAAGGCTTAAAGACCTCTTTGCGCCGTGTCTCGGTATTAAAAAATTTTATAGGAACTTCGTTTTTGTTAAACATATTTTTTTAATCTTTAGCATATTCCTGAAGAATAATTTTAAACCAGACAGAGAAAATGTGCAACGATTTCTTCATAATCATTGGGTTAGGAATTGAATCTCAAAAATTTCACCTATAACTGAAATTTTAATTTACAATATATTTCTAAAAATGTTTTACTTTACAGTAACTCTGAAAGTCTTCGTCAACTATGCACGGAGACAATCACGACGATATTATAACCCAATAGAACAGGGAATAGGCTATGACAAAGACTGTAAAACACAACATGGCGCCTTGCACTCATAATAATGTACAGGCATATACTACTAAAGAATCCTCTTTACTAGATAATGAGATCATTCTCAAACTCATGACAAAGTCATGCGACACAACTGACAATACTCAAAATAAAATATGTGGTTTATTTGTGTTAATCGATCAAATGATTAACAAATACCAGCATTCAGATCATCACTCAAATAAACAACTGAAAATGATCGATACTCTTTTGCAGCGTAGTCAAAGAACTAACGTAAAAATTTTACCACCGCGAAATGCCGACATGCAAGACTTTGTGCAAAAAATGTTATCCAATGCAGAGAGCATTGAAGAGCATCCCTCAACACATGAACCCATTATACGTAAATGTGCCAGACACTTTAAAGATGCCTTCCAAGAGTTCTTTTCCCTTTTAAAAAATAAGATTACTCAGCTTTTTGCCGACAACCGAGAATGCAATTTACAAAGTATTTGGCAAATTCTGGAAAACTTCAGCGAAGTGCATCAGCACGCGTTGAAATTTATGCAAAATCTTGTCAATTTCACTTATCTTTTTTATCAAGAAACAATCGGTCGCTTGTTAAAATTAAATCCTGATCAAGTCAATGGTCGTCTTAACAATTCAGAACAATTTCTTTGCGCGAAAGCGATTATCTAAGCCTCACCTCCATCAACGAGACGAAGGGACCACGGTCTCTTCGTCTCGTTGACTTTCTTACTTTTTTTTTAAGCATCAGTCTTTTATGATGACTATTTTTATCATATTTTGAGAGCGTTATGACTGATATTAGACAGGACTGGAGTAAGGAAGAAATTGAGGAGATCTACGACACACCTCTACTAGAACTTATCTATCGCGCAGCCACAATCCACAGAGAATTTCACAACTCTCAAGAAGTTCAGATGTGCACCCTCCTTTCTGTGAAAACGGGGGGATGTTCTGAGGACTGCGCCTATTGCCCGCAGTCAGCACGCTACCAAACGGCTGTTAAGCCGGAAAAAATGATGGATGTGGAAAAAGTTCTTTTATCTGCAAAATGCGCCAAAGAGTCAGGCACCACCCGCTTCTGCTTAGGCGCTGCCTGGAGACAAGTGCGAACGAGCAAGGATTTCGACAAGGTTTGTGATATGGTAAAAGGGATCACAAGCTTGGGAATGGAAGCGTGCTGTACATTGGGAATGATCACACCTGATCAGGCAAAAAAACTTAAAGACGCCGGGCTTCACGCCTATAACCACAACTTAGACTCGAGTCGTGAATTTTATGGTAAAATCATTACAACGCGTACTTATGATGAACGTTTGGAAACACTCGAAAACATCCGCAATGCCAATATTACGGTATGTTGTGGCGGAATTGTTGGAATGGGAGAAACCAAGGAAGACCGTATTGGATTGTTACATACCCTCGCTACTCTTCCGGAGCATCCGGAATCCGTACCAATTAACGCCCTGATCGCCATTCCGGGAACTCCGCTTGAAAATCAAAAACGGATCTCAGTGTGGGAAATGGCGCGAATGGTTGCTACTGCGCGCATTTTGATGCCCAAAGCAATGGTGCGCCTTTCTGCCGGACGCATTAATATGAGCGATTTAGAACAAGCGTTTTGCTTTATGGCAGGCGCAAACTCCATTCATACCGGAGAGAAGTTATTAACAACTCCGGCACCCGGTGTTGACGGTGATCAACAACTCTTTGACTTACTAGGACTCAAACCGGCAGCACTCAAACCTTCTAAAGTTGAAGAAATGGCGTCGTAGGCTATTGCAAGCTGCTCATCAGTAATGCAATAAGGGGGCATTAAGTAAACAACATTTCCTAAAGGACGTATCAACACCCCTTTATCAAGGCACTGTTCTTTAAAAGCCTTTCCTATTTTATTCAGGTATCCATCATCTTGCTCAGTTGAAATATCCATAGCAACTATCGTTCCACAGGTGCGCACACGCTTCAACATGGGATGTTGACTAAGTTCTGATAAAAAGCGTTTATGCCTACCTTCCATTCCACGAAAACACTCAGGATTTTCTTTTAGCAAATCGATTGTCGCACAGGCAGCAGCGCAGCCGAGCGGATTTGCCGTATAGGAGTGGCCATGGTAAAACGTCTTACAGGCATCTTCACTGTAAAAGGCGTCAAAAATTTCCTCTGAACATACCGTAAGAGCTAAAGGTAAAAACCCACCCGTAAGCCCTTTTGCAAGACAAACGATATCTGGCTGAGTGCAAGATTTAACACAGGCAAACCACTCTCCTGTGCGACCAAAACCTGTCATTACTTCGTCATAGATAAGTAAGGTATCATAAGCATGCACAAGATTTTGAAGCTTTTGCAAAAATTGAGGACGACACATCTGCATTCCCCCAACACCCTGTACTAAAGGCTCAATCACAACAGCTATCTTAGGATCTATGGATAGTTTTTCTTCAATCAACGCTAAGATGCGCTGCTCTTTAGCATCAATCTCTTCATCTCTTGGAAAAGTTGAGGGATATGGAACGAAATCTACTGAAAAGAGTAAAGAATCAAAAAGACGATTAAAAAGAGAGCGTTCCCCTAAAGACATCGCTCCAATGGTATCACCGTGATAAGAGCCTCCAAAACAGATAAAGGTACTGCGTTTTTCCCCTCTATTTATCCAGTACTGGTACGCCATTTTGAGTGCAACTTCAACAGCGGTGGAGCCATTATCGGAAAAAAACACCCGCTTTAAATGTGCAGGAAGAAGGCTTGTCACCTTTTCTGCCACTTGCTCGGCAGGATCATGCGTAAAACCGGCAAAAATAACATGCTCAAGCTTCAATGCTTGCTCATAAATCGCCTTGGCAATTCCGGGGTGAGCATGCCCCAGCACATTCACCCACCAGCTCGATATCCCATCGATCAACTCGCGGCCATCCTCGAGCTGCAGTAGCGCCCCTTTGCCGGCTCTTACCTTTAAAGGCTCTCTGTTCGTCTTCATCTGTGTAAAAGGGTACCAAATCTTGTTCATGGTAGAAAATGTAGCAAACTTATATAATGATGGCAAACATTACTAAATAATAATAATGAAAAAATATATTTTACTTTTTTATTTCCTTTCTTTGAATTGTGCTTTTGCTGCTCCTTCTGTTGAAAACTATCAAAGGCAAAGTACCGCCACCTCTCATATTAAGGCTGCGGGAAATGAAATTTCAGCTTTTTCAAAAAAATGGTTTCAGACACTTCCAAACAACGCACCTGATCCGACTAAACCGGCAGTTCTCCTCGTTCACGGATTATGGGCATCACCAAGCGACTGGAAATTTCTCGTCAACGATTTAAATCAACAGGGTTACGACGTCTACACAATCAGTGTCTCCTATATGAAAAAGGACGGATTTTGCAGAGGTGTTAACCAAATTCAAACTCTTGCAAAAGAAATACTTGAAACCCATACCCGCCTTGATTTTATTGGTCATTCGTTAGGAGGAGTTGCTGTTGTTAACGCAGTAAACGACCTAAGAGAAATTAAATCTCAAATCAAGCACGTCATTACGATCAACTCACCCCTAAACGGCACGACCTTGATGAACGCCTTTACCCGCTTTTTTCTCCCCTCACACCTTAGAGAAATTTTAACGTGCAACTCTCCATTTACCCAGCAATTGCGCCGAAACTCCATTAAATCTCATGAGGAGGGCGTGTTATTCTTCCATACGGCGACAGAAAGCGACCATCTGGTAAATGGACTCAAAACGTGTTTCCTCCCTCAATTTCAAGAGGGAATTATTGTATCGGCTGAAGGGCACTTAAGCACTTTGAACAACCCACACGTCCGAAAAAAAGTTATTGAATGGTTATCTGTTGAAAAGCCTGAAGTAAAGTCTTCTGATTAAGTTCCGGAAGAGGTTCAATCTCCCCCAAAACTTCTACTTCGCCATATTTTTCTATGGCTTCACGATTGCGAGAATTTTTAGGCCCATTCATAATCACTCCAAGAATAGGAATCTCACTACTTCGCAACTTGTCAATAGTTAGCAAAGTGTGATTAAGCGTTCCTAAAGTGCTACGAGAAACGATAACAACGGGTATCGCAAAATTTTTAATGAGATCAACCATCAAGTGAGTTTCGTTAAGCGGAACCATCACGCCCCCAGCGCCTTCGATAATCAACGGTAAAGAACAAGCGGGCATACGTATGTTAGAGCAATCAATAGTGACGCCATCGATCCGAGCAGCTGCATGGGGCGAGAGAGGTTGTGTTAAGTGATACGACTCAGGAAAAAAATGTAAATCACTTAAGCCTGTTAGTTGTTGTACCCACTGGGTATCAGAGTCCTCACCTGTCTGAATAGGCTTCCAATACGCTCCTTGCATTCCCAGGGTAAGTGCAGCCGACACAACAGATTTACCAACGTTGGTATCAGTTCCGGTCACAAAGAGCTTCATAGTCTCTGAATAGCCACGTTAGCGATTCGATAGGTTATAGCAACCCCGTCGGGACAACGATCGTCCCATTCGCGCAAGAGTCTACGCATATCGCGGGAACTAAGACGCTGCTGCTGCATTGATGTGGCCGCACCAATGCGTTTAAAGCTTTTTAAGCATTGCAGAGCATTAGGATAGACCAAGGTGAAATCCTCTTCCCATACTGATGAAATGCAAGGAATTTTGTTAGTAACACTATGCATTTCAACTCCCTTAGGTAAAACATTTCCCGTATAGGGCAGTCCTAAATCTTGACACATGATTTGCCACTGAGGGAAACTCTTCTCTTCCAGAAAGGAAAAAAGCAGTACACCTCCCGGTTTTAAGCCGAGAAGAATACGGGAAATACTCTCTTGGAAGTGACGGAACCATTGAAAGGCTAAGCCTGAGACGATAAGAGCGAAACGATCATAATAAGGAAACTGCTCTCCATCTAATAACGAATACGTGGCACTTGAAACGTTCGGGAACTTGGCGCGACAAGTTTCCAACATTTTAGGACAGATGTCTGTAATAATGTAATCTCGCTCAGGAAAGTGCTTAATGATTTGACTTGTGATAAACCCTGTTCCACACCCGATTTCTAAAACCTCACCATCAACAAATAAATGCTGATGTCTTCTCAAATAAGCGCCCAATTTTTCGGCACACTCATTTTGCACATATGCCTCTCGATCGTAATTTTTCGATCCATAGGAAAAATTATTAATGATCTGTTCTGTTTGTTGATCCTCTAAGCAAATGTTTCCCATAGACATCTTCCATACATAAAAGGGCGTGCGTAAATGGTAAGGCGTGATTAGCCTTTTCAAATGTTACGAGTCTACTATGAGGTAAAAAAGAGTGCAACTCAATAGCTTTTTCTACTTTAGAAATTTTATCGTGCATTCCATGGAAAATCGTGATCTCAGGAATTGATTTGATTAGTGTATAATCAAAGACATTGTGGTTAAGGCGCTCTAAATCTTCTATCAAAAGTGAAACGTTAGTAGAATTTGGAACCGCTGCAGAGTAACCGCAATCCTTGTAAAACTGCTCCAAAGCTGTTGCTGGATTGCTTTTTAGACTCTTTTTCAACCAAGTTAGATAGACCTTTGAGCGTTTACCTTCTTCTTTGGGATGAAGATGTAAAAATCCCCCTAAGATGATCAATACTTTAGTTTGTGCATAAATTTCCGGTGGCATCAGATGCAAACCGAATGAGTGCGTCACAACAACATCAGGAGAGCCATGCAGCTCCACCTTATTGCCAAAATAACCACGATCTAGTAAGGAGATTTCACACTGCGACGGTACTATAGGCATCCAAGCTTGCCAACATGTCGCATCAAAACCCCAACCGTGTTGAAAAACCCAATGGTCACCCATGATAACCCTTTAGAGATTGATACAATTCTTCTCGTTGTTCTTCTGAATGATCTGTGGTAAAGGAAAGACGGACACGTGAAGCTCCCTCCTGAACACTAGGCGGTCGTATGGCGATGGCATAAAACCCTCTTTCACTGAGAAAATTTTGCAACATAAGCGCTTTTTCCTCGCTTCCGACAATCAAAGGTACAATATGTGATTGGGAATTGCCGACATCAAAGCCAAGAGACTGTAGACGATGGCGCATCGAAGATGATGCCGTAAGAAGAGTTTGTCTTTGCGTATCAAGTGTCGGGATTAGCTCAAGAGCTGCTTCCGCAACACCCACTGTTGCTGGAGAAAGCGAGGTGCTATACATAAGACCTCCACATTTCTGAATACAAACATCTTTCCAATAATCACTGCAGGCCAGATAAGCGCCGGTGCCGCCAAGGGCTTTGCTGAATGTTCCCATCACAAAATCTATTCCTTTTTTCTGAGCTGCCAATCCCATTCCCTGCGGTCCCATCACACCAACAGCGTGAGCATCATCAACATAAAGCAACGCCTCATATTGTTTAGCAAGAGAGATAAGCGTATCTAAAGGAGTGATGTCTCCATCCATGCTAAACAAAGTTTCCGTTACGATAAGCTTTTTGCCCGCTCGAGTCGTGCTTAAGATTTTTTCTAACTGAGATAAATCTTGATGTGCATAACGCATCATCTTGGCACAACTTAAGTGCGCCCCTTGAACAAGACTGTTATGACAATACCGATCCAATACTACAAGAGAGTGCCGGTCCAACAGAGCCGGTAGCAAGGAGATATTTGCTTGGTACCCGGAGTTAAAAACAAGACAGGCTTCTTTTCCTAATAGTTTTGCACATTTCTTTTCTAATCGCTCGTGAAATTCATAGTTGCCCGAAACAAGACGAGAGGCTCCGGATCCCACTCCATAATTTTGAATCATGGCAATCGCGCGCTCTTTTAGATAAGGATGATCCTTCAACCCTAAATAATCATTAGAACTAAAGTTAACAAGGGGTGTTCCTTGCAACTCGATCACAGCGCCCTCGCTTTTATGTATTGTCCTAAGCGTGCGCTGTCTAACTTTTAGTTTTTCAGTCATAGAATATTTTGTAGATCTTGACACAACCGGCGAGCTTCATCAAACGTAACATGCTCATGAGCCTGACTTAAAAGGACCCATTTTCCATCGACAATTTCTTCGGGCTGCAGCTTTGGCTCTCCACTCACTTCAGCAAGGAAATATGTAACAGTTTTTGCAACGTTATTTCCGTTCTTGAGGAAGTGATAATTTTCTTCTAAGGAAGGCAGATCAAGATATGAAACAACAGATAAACCTGTTTCCTCATACAGCTCTCTTTCTGCCGCCTGCTTTGGATCTTCTCCGTCATCGGCATGGCCCTTTGGAAAAGACCACCAATTCCCCGTATTATGCTGAACCAAAAAAAGCATCCAACTCCCCTCATGCCTTTGCAAAGGGATAATACCGTAAGAGTGATCAGTAAACATGCTCTACTCCTGGTATGGAGCAAATACTAATGTTGCATTATGTCCACCAAAACCAAAAGAGTTTTGAAGAGCAACTGATACTTTGCACTCTTCCGCTTTTGTTGGTATATGAAATCCGAGATTCGGTTCGGGATTGTTCAAATTGATTGTGGGGTGAACAACACCATCTGTAATGGCTTTAATGGTAACAACTGCTTCAATTCCACCAGCAGCGCCAAGACTGTGTCCAATCATAGATTTTGTAGCATTCATCGTGACTTTGCTAGGATTAGGAATTACAAGTTTTGTCGCTTCCACTTCAGTAATATCACCAACAGGTGTCGAAGTAGCATGAGCATTCACATAGTTAATTTCTTCCGGCTGTACTCCGGCATCTTCCAACGCGTTACGCATACATTGCGCCACACCGGACCCATCAGGTCTAGGTTCTGTCATATGCCATGCATCACAGGAGAGCCCTCCTCCCAAATACTCCGCTAAAATTGTCGCACCACGCGCTTTGGCATGGGTTAAACTTTCTAATACAAGAACACCCGCTCCCTCTCCCATAACAAAACCGTCGCGCTCTTTATCCCAGGGCCTGGAAGCTGTTTCAGGATCATCGTTTCTCTGTGACAATGCTTTGCAAGCACAAAATCCGGCAACACCCATTGGAATGATCGGTGCTTCCACACCACCGCAGATCATCAGGTCTGCATCTCCATAACGGATATGATTAGCTGCCGCAATGATCGAATTATTAGCTGTCGCACACGCTGTAGAAATAGAGTAATTGGGTCCCATAAACCCGATATCTTTTGCAAGAAGCGCTCCACCCATATTTGTCAAAATGAAGGGGACAAAAAATGGCGACACTTTTCTTTGACCTTTTTCAGCCAAAGTTGTCACGCCATTAGCAAACATCCCCATTCCACCCATTCCGGAACCGATTACCACACCGCATTTTTGAGGATTAAGTTGTGCTAATGCTTCTTGGTCGATGTGGGCATACTCTAAAGCTTTCTTCCCTGCTACAATGGAATAAGCAATATAGGGATCTACGCGTCTTGCCTGTTTACGATCGAGATAATCACCGGGATCGAAGTCTTTAATTGATGCAGCAATACGTGTTGTGAAATCTTCGCAAGGAAACTGCGTGATTTGAGTTACGCCGCTTTTTCCAGCTAAAAGAGAACGATAAAACTCATCAACATCATTGCCGAAACAGGAGACGACACCAAGTCCGGTTACAACGATTCTGCGTTTATTCATAAATCACCTCTAGCTCGTTTTTGTCACTTCAATTTCGAGATCAATGACTTTACCTTCATTCCACAGCTGCTCAAGAGCATACTTTTCACGCAAATCAGGTTGAAAGAGATGAATTAAGATAACACCATAATCCATAACAATCCAGTCTCCTGTTGCCTTTCCCTCAATATGCAAGGGTTCATATCCCAATTGAGTAAGAACATCTTCAAGAGCTATGCTAATAGCCCTTACATGACGACCAACTGTGCCTTCGGCAATCAGAAAAAAATCGGTTAAGGTTGAAACATCTCGAACATCTAACGCAAGGATATTAAACCCTTTTTTATCAAAAACAGTCTGTGCAATGACATTTAATATATTGTCTAAGGAATCTTCTTTCATAATAAAGTAATAAGTTATTTTAAATTCAGATTAAGAGTATAAATCATTTTTAGATATATAGTCCATTACTTTCGCAGGAATCAGATGCCTGCAGTAAAGTTTATTTTCTAATCTTTGTCGAAGATCAGTGCTGCTAATATCCATAACACGCGTTGGGGTCAATCCCTCCTCAATAGCTTTTTGAATTCCTGTACTGCCCTTAAAATTATTAGGCTTTTGGAAATCTCGTTGTCCCACGAGCAACTTTGCTAAGGAAGTTATTTCCTCCGGTTGATGCCAATTAAAAAAATGACTAACAGCATCATCCCCTAAGATCAAAAAAAATTCGTGCTGAGGGTATTGATTGTGCAATTCACGCAAGGTCTCTACTGTGTAGGAGGGTCCCTCTCTTTTCATTTCATTTTCTAGAAAATGGAATGAGGGGATATCATCTAAGGCAAGCGCTAACATTTTTAGGCGATGGCTCGCTTCGATATGAGGCTGATTATGCATTTTAAATGGACTAATATTAACAGGACAAAACCACACCTCGTCAAGGCCACGCTTTTCCAGCATTTCAAGTGCTAAATTAAGATGTCCAAAATGAATAGGATCAAAAGATCCTCCAAAAAGACCTATTTTTTTCATAAATTCAAGAGGTTAAAATATAAAAAGGAGTTCGCGATATTTAGGAAGGGGCCAAAGCTGATCATCGACGACAGCTTCTATTTCATCCACTATTTTTCGTAGCTCTTTTCCTTTCGGAACAACATTGAGACTAAAAAAACGCGCTCTTTCAGGATTATCCATTTGCATGGCTTTTTTACGGAGTTCCTCAAGTTCATTTGCTAAGATAATGGCATTTTCAAGGGCTACAGTGAAATCATTCAGATATTCTCTCTGTTTTCTTGTTATTTTTTTAGCAGATATTACCAAACTAAGTTGTGACAAACTCTCGGCCATCTCTTTTTGTTGTTTTGATGCTGCAGGAAAAATCTGAGAGTAAAAGAGTTCACGCATCAAATTCGCTTCAATGTTTGAAATCGTCGCATACGTTTCCATGGATATTTCGTAGCGCCCCTCTAACTCATTCTTATTGAGAATTCCATCGAATGCACGGACCGTATTGTTATCCAACAGCGCCTCGAAAGACTCTACCGACTTGGTGATGTTAGATAGTTTTTTTTGCTTGGCATCTGCGATCCACTCTTCGCTGTAGTTATTTCCCGAATAACGAATATTTCTTGATTCCTTTAAGTAACGTTGCACCACAGGAATAGCAGCTTCAGCAAATGAAGAAGGAGTGACTGCGTTACCTTGAAACTTAGTTTCAATTTCATCAAGCATCTTTGTTAAACTATCCGCAACCATCACATTCAAAACTGTGACCAAAAAAGCAGGACTAGCTGAAGAGCCCAACGCCCGCATCTCAAACTTATTTCCGGTAAAAGCAAAGGGAGAAGTACGATTGCGGTCTGTATTATCGCGACAAAGTTCAGGAAGAGCTTTTAGACCTAAATCCACAACCTTTTTCCATTCGATTGACTTATGCGCTCCTGTTTTTTCGATATTATTTAAAAATTCTTCAAGCTGATCTCCAAGATACACAGACATTATGGCAGGAGGAGCTTCGTGCCCCCCTAAGCGGTAGTCATTACCTGCTGAACCGATTGAACAGCGCAACAGGTCTGCGTGCTCGTAAACAGCGTGCAAAACTGCTGTCAAAATGATTAAGAAGTGTAAATTATTTTCCGGCGTATCTGTAGGATCAATAAGATTGATACCGGTATTTGTCACCAAGGACCAGTTACAGTGTTTCCCGGATCCATTCAATCCCTCAAAAGGCTTTTCATGCAATAAGCAACTCAAGTCATGCTTATTTGCCACTTGTCGCATCAATTCCATTAAAACGATATTGTGGTCAATCGCAATACTTGCTTTTTCAAATACCGGAGCCACCTCATGCTGTCCGGGAGCTACTTCATTATGACGTGTTTTGACGGGAATTCCCAACTTAAGAGCTTCAACCTCAAACTCCCGCATAAAATTTAGAATACGGTCTTTTACAGAACCAAAATAGTGATCCTGCAGCTCTTGTCCTTTTGGCGGTGAAGCTCCATAGACTGTTTTCCCAAGAGCAATCAAATCGGGTCTTAAATCGCGAAAAGCGCGATCTACGACAAAGTATTCTTGCTCAAGACCAATTGTCGTATGGATATCATCGGCTTGAATCCCCGTAAATGCAAGTAAGCGCAGTATTGCACTGCTGACTTTTGCATCTGAGCGCAACAAAGGTATTTTATTATCTAAAACATGACCTGTCCAAGAAAAGAATACTGAAGGAATACAAAGTGTTACGCCATCTCCAGCTTTCCAAATAAATACCGGCGAAGAGGGATCCCACCCTGTGTATCCTCTTGCTTCGAAAGTATTTCTTAGCCCCCCTGAAGGAAATGAAGAGGCGTCCGGCTCACCTTGGATAAGCTGTTTGCCGGAGAACTTTTCTATCACCTGATCAACGGAACTCCAGTCAATAAAAGCATCGTGCTTTTCCGCGGTCGCTCCGGTCAAAGGTTGAAACAAATGCGTATAATGTGTTGCCCCTAATTCCATAGCCCAATCTTTAATAGCGACT
>JAJFMB010000107.1 GCA_021772355.1 Chlamydiota bacterium
ACATCACTGTTTTTAAGTAACTTTTGCAGATGCAATTGCACTTGTATATGCGGAAGACTCTTTTGATTTTGTGAACATTTTTTTTCAGGATTAAGGTGATAGAAATGACGCATGCGCCGCGATCCCGCACGCAATCGCAACTTTTCTCCACACTCCGGGCAGGAGTAATCACGTTGCTTGTATGCGCAATCAGCAGTAATAGGTTGGCTGTCGTCTAAAGCGATCAGTTGCATCAAATCTCCCGGGCAATATTTATGCAACAAGGCCCCTAAAAAAGAAAATTATATTCTATATCCCGATATTTGACACGTCGATTTC
Source organism: Chlamydiota bacterium (assembly GCA_021772355.1). GTDB lineage: Bacteria > Chlamydiota > Chlamydiia > Chlamydiales > JAJFMB01 > JAJFMB01. The sequence continues at coordinate 319 of JAJFMB010000107.1, forward strand.
CTTGTGCAAAAAAAACATTTCCTTGTAAAATACGAAATATTAGCATCTATGATAAATCATCGGTCAGATAATCTTGACAAAAACTCCTCTTTTAGAGAACACTCTCCTTCGTATCGACATGCCACAAGCCCAAAGGTTCTTCATTAGGCAAACATGAATAAAACAAACTCTACTCAGACTTTTTCTCAGCAACATCAACAAAAAATTGATGAACTCGTGGCTATTGCCAAAGAACAAGGATTCATCACTTATGAGGAGATCAACGACACTCTCCCCATGACTTTCGACTCCGCCGATCAAATCGATCAGGTGTTGATTTTCCTAAGTGGTATGGACATTCAAATCCTTAACCAATCCGAAGTGGAAAGACAGCGAGAGCGGAAGAAAGAAGCAAAAGAGATGGAGGGTTTGCCAAAGAGAGCTGAAGGCTCCCCTGACGACCCCGTCCGCATGTACTTAAAAGAGATGGGTTCAGTACCTCTTCTTACGAGGGAAGAGGAAGTCGAAATTTCTAAGCGTATCGAAAAAGCCCAGATTCAGATTGAGCGGATTATCATGCGCTTTCGTTACTCAAACCGCGAAGCGATCTCAATCATCAACTACTTAATTCAGGGTAAAGAACGCTTTGACAAATGTGTAACCGAAAAAGAAATTCAAAATAAACAAGAGTTTATCAAACTCCTTCCTAGACTGCGCGATCTTCTCAAGCAAGAAGATGATGTTTTAGAAGGGCATCTCGTTAGTCTTGAAAATCCCAAGTTATCGAAAAGCGACCGCATCCACTTTCAAGATGAGATCGAGAAATGCCGCATCCGCACACAAGCTTATCTACGACGCCTTCATTGCCGACATAATATCATTGAAGATTTTAGCGAAGTTATTATGCGTGCCTATGATCGCTTTCTTCAATTGGAAAAAGAGATCAACGAGCTTATTCCCCGCGCCGAACGCAATAAGTATGCCGGAGCAAAACTCGATGCTGCAAGACGTAAATTGAAAAAGCGAGAGCTCGCCGGTGGCCGCACCATCGAAGATTTCAAAAAAGACGTGCGCATGCTACTGCGCTGGATGGACAAAAGCCAGGAAGCGAAACGGGAAATGGTGGAATCCAACTTACGTTTGGTCATCTCTATCGCCAAAAAATATACCAACCGCGGCCTCTCCTTCCTTGATCTTATTCAAGAAGGAAATATGGGTCTTATGAAAGCGGTGGAAAAATTTGAATACCGCCGCGGCTATAAATTCTCTACGTACGCTACCTGGTGGATTCGTCAAGCCGTCACGCGCGCCATTGCCGATCAAGCACGAACGATCCGTATTCCTGTGCATATGATTGAAACCATCAACAAAGTGTTACGTGGCGCAAAAAAACTTATGATGGAGACCGGCCGAGAGCCAACTCCTGAAGAACTTGCCAATGAACTAGGTTTAACACCTGAGCGCGTTCGTGAAATCTATAAGATCGCGCAGCATCCTATCTCGCTACAAGCAGAAGTTGGAGACGGAGGGGAAAGCCAGTTTGGAGATTTCCTAGAAGACACCGGAGCTGACTCTCCTGCAGAAGCTACCGGCTACTCCATCCTTAAAGACAAAATGAACGACGTCCTTACGACGCTTACGGAAAGAGAACGAAAGGTACTCATTCAACGCTTTGGTCTTATGGATGGAAAACCAAAAACACTCGAAGAAGTCGGCGTGGAATTTAACGTCACACGGGAACGTATCCGCCAAATCGAAGCGAAAGCCTTACGCAAAATGCGTCACCCTACACGCTCCAAGCAGCTTAAGGCGTTCTTAGATCTTCTTGAAGCTGAATAAGCCATGGGCTCGCTCGATCCCAAAAAAGCACACACACTCATCCAGCAGCTAAGTTCTCGACTTAATGGATTTGAAGAGCGTCAAGCGCAGCTTGACATGCTCGACACCATTATTGAAGCGTATAATCGCGATGGAATTTGCCTGGTTGAAGCTGGCACAGGAACAGGTAAAAGCATTGCCTACCTTATCCCGGCACTGCTATGGGCCCTGCAAGAAAAAGAGCGCACCGTCATCTCGACAAATACGATCAATTTGCAAGAACAGCTCATCAACAAAGACATTCCACTACTCCTCAAAACACTGCACATCGATCTGAAAGTGGAACTCATCAAGGGAATGGGCAATTATCTCTGCATCCGAAAACTCACTGATGCCTTAGAAGAGAGGCAACAGCTTCAGGATCACGAAAGCGAAGAATTGGAAAGAATTGAAGCGTGGTGTGAATCAACCCAAGACGGGTCTCGTTCAGATCTTCCCTTCGTTCCCTCTTATGCTACCTGGGAACGCGTTAACGCAGAAGCTGACATCTGTACGCAACACGAATGTCCATTCTATGAAGAGTGTCACTTTTTTAAAGCGCGAAAACAAGCAAGCGATGCTCAAATTCTAGTCGTTAACCACCACCTACTTTTTGCAGACTTAGCACTCCGAAACGAAACAGAAAATTACAATAACTCAGCAGTTCTTCCCTCCTACCAAAGAATTATCATTGACGAAGCGCATCATATCGAAGATATCGCAACGGAATACTTCGCCTCTCGCACCCATTATATTGGCTTAAATCGCCTTCTAGCCAAACTCGCTTCCGAACGGCAAAATAAAGCACACGGCAAACTACCCATTCTGCGAGAAAAAATGGTGGAACAGTACCGCGATTCTCCCCCTAAAGAGATCCAGAATATCCTTACTAGACTCCATTTAGATCTTCCTGGAATACGACGTGAAGTCACACAATGTGTTAGTGACAACTTCAATGCTTATTTTGATTTTATGAAAACGTTGACAAACTCGGAACATTTAGACCAAGAGAGTAAACTTCGCCTCTTAAAAGAACACAACACACATCCTCATTGGAACCAAGAGGTCATCCCCGCAACAACAGCTCTCATCACAGCGCTCTATCGCTATATCCAAACGATTCACGGCGTCACAAAAGACATTTCCGACATCAAAGAAGAATCTATAGTTGATAAACTCAAAAACACGCTTTCAGACATCACCGCATACACAAGCCGCTTAACTTCAGTTTGCAAGGTATTAGAAGCATTTATCAAAGACGAATACTCTCCAAACCATGTCAAATGGTTAGAAGCCCAGAAGCTTAAAACGATTACCAATATGCACCTTGTCGAGGCAAAACTCGATTTAGCAGAAGCCATGAGCGACCTTCTATTTAAGCGCTACTCATCAATTGTACTCTGCAGCGCTACCTTAACTTCTAACAAAGATTTTTCCTTTTATCGCAACCGTCTCGGCATCAATGACACCTATCTTCCTGAAAAGCACATGACCGAAGCAATTTACGACTCACCTTTCAACTATCGCGATCACACCCTTCTTGCCATCCCCACCGATATCTGCGCCCCTTCAGCCCCCACTTTTACAAAAGAGGCTATGCATCACATTTGGCAAGCGGTTCAGTGCAGCCGCGGTAATGCCTTCATCCTTTTCACTTCCTACGGTATGCTGAAAAAATGTTACGATCAACTCGCTCCAAAAATGATGGAGCACCGCTATTTTCCCTTAAAACAGGGTGATTTAAGTCGCGATCAACTCCTCACAACCTTTCGTACGAAGGATCGCTCTATTCTTTTTGGAACCGATTCTTTTTGGGAAGGAGTCGATGTGGTGGGCGAAGCCTTGCGCCTCGTCATCATTGTACGTCTCCCCTTCCAAGTTCCTTCTGAACCCATTGTCCAGGCACGTACAGAAGCCATCACCGAGCAGGGAGGTAATCCCTTCTTTGACTACTCTGTCCCCAATGCCATCGTCAAATTCAAACAGGGATTTGGTAGGCTAATCCGCAATAAAAACGATCGCGGTTGCATCCTTTGCTTAGATTCCCGCCTGCAAACAAAAAGCTATGGCCGCCTATTTCTCAACAGCCTTCCCCCATCCAAACAAGTTTTTGCTGAAGAAAAAACCTTATACGCTCAAATGGAAGAGTTCTACAAAACTACCTATAGACTAGCTCATAAAAAATAATTGAGTTAATGTGTGCACATGCGTGCATTTATCCCCATGATCCTACTTTGTACATTAGCGAGCTGCTGTCGTCCGCCTCCGAACGACACA
>JAJFMB010000108.1 GCA_021772355.1 Chlamydiota bacterium
GAACAAGAGCTGACGTTACTTTATGCTCAAGAAAAATAAATACCGCTAACACAGCTAAAGACGATATAAGCACACCTAAAACTTGCCATGAAAAGAAATTCCAATGCACTGATCTCTCCATAGCTGTAATAAATAGTAAAAGCCCAAGAGCTAAAAGTATCATACCAACAAAGTCTAATTTCTTACTCGAGGTATTGTTTTGAGTAGGATACAGAAAGAATAGTGCGATGACACCTGCAAACAAACAGAAAGGAACATTAATCCATAGTATAGCTCGCCAACTAAGTAATTGAGTTAACACCCCACCCACTAGAGGACCTATTGCTTGACCAAAAGCTGCGGCCCCTAGCAGTAACCCCATAGCAAAACTCTTTTTCTCTTTTGGAACAGAGGTAAATGACAATCCTATGATAGAAGGCCAGAGAAAAGCCGCACCCACTCCCTGTAATGCCCGGGCAGTGATTAACTGCACAATATCATTTGTCAGGCTCCCCCATAACGAGGAAAGAGCAAACCAGGTCAACCCGATCAGATACATTTTCTTTCGTCCAAAAATATCAGCTAATCTCCCAGCAATTACAATCGCAACAAAAAAGGCAAACATATAAGCATTGATGACCCACTGTAGATAGGCACCTTTTACATTAAAGTCTCGAGCAATATCTACTGTTGCAATGTTCATTGCAGAAAAATCTCCTGCCAATAAAAGTACACCTATCGCGATTGCAAGAAAATTGAGAATTAATGACCAATTCATGTGATGACCGAACCCTTATTTCATTTCAGACCACCATATCTTTTGTTATATATATTTTCAATTCGTTTGAAACTCTTCGATAATAATACACCTCTATCGCGCTTGAATTTCACCATTTTAAGTTACCTATTATGAATACGTTGGAGAATATTCCGGCATTTCGCAAATGCAAAATATATCGCTGTAGCACTCTTCTAGAACGCATTGGAAGCAAAAAAGGTTTGTCAAAAATGTCATCGAGCTCTAAATTAAATGCAGTTGAAAGATCTGAATAATCTCACAAATGCCGGGTTATTCGGCGTTGACAAAATTGTAACAACAAGGCTAAAACTTGTTGTGTAACAAACTAGTCAAGAGTTGTTATAATACTGGTCTTTCAGTAATAGGATGAGCCATTTGGTGATATTCACTACGTGAGTGATTTCTAAACAACAACCCTATAGTTAAACTACGGGAGTATTCAATTATGAAAGCAAACACGAGAATTGCAAAATTCTTGATCACGTTGACAAGTCTTTGCACAATGGCTTCAGTCAATGCTTATCAAGCAGATCCATGTTATGGATCTAGCTATGATTCTTGCTGCCCTTCACCTAATAGGTGCTTCTTTATCGACGCTGACTACATTTATTGGACAGCTCGTCAAGATGGCCTTAAATTTGCATTCTCAGGTGTATTGGGCTTAAACAATCCTGATGATATTTGCGACTGTGGTAGAACACATGACGTAAATTGGGATTGGAATTCAGGATTTAAAGTAGGCGCAGGCGTTTCTAATCCATGTTGTGATTGGGAACTTTATGCTAACTACACATACTATAGATCATGCCCAGATAATAAAGTGCATGACCCTGAAACATCCGATCTTATTAGCTTTTGGCAGCTCATCGATTTCGAAGATCCTTTAGATCACGCTTGTGGTAAATGGGATTTTTGCTTTAACAACGTAGATTTACTTGTTAGCAATGAGTTCTGCGTCAATAACTGCTTCACTTTACGACCAAGTTTTGGTCTTAAGGGTTCATGGATTGACCAGGATTTTGATGTTTTCTTTGTTAACTTCGTTGGAGATGCTTACAAAATGCATCACAAACAGTGCTTCTGGGGTGTTGGACCTAAGTTTGGTCTAACAGCTGCTGCATCTCTTTGGGATTGCTTTAGCGTCTACGGAAACATGGGCACAAGCTTATTGTGGAGTGATTTCGAAAATAAGAGAAATGACTTTGTTATTCCTTTTTCAGATGGAAGCGAAGAACTTGAAAAAATCAAGACTCTTTGCGTAAAAGATTGCATGTATCACGTACAGCCTGTACTTGAAACATCACTCGGTATTCGTTGGTACACTGATATTTGCTGCGGCGACTATGGCTTCTGGGTCAAAGTTGCATGGGAACAGCAACTATGGTTCGACCACAATAGACATTTCCATGCTGATCATGGTGAAGGTCATGCTCATGGCAACTTGTACTTACAAGGTGTCACAGCAGGTGCTGGATTCTCATTCTAGTACTGCTCTCTTTAAGACCGTTGTGTGACTGCTGAATGGCAAATCTCACAACGGTCTTTTCTTTTCTTCTTCTCTTCTTTAATAATTTCCATTGTAAAAAATACATTTACTTGCCTACATTAAAATTTCTTCATCAGAAACAAGTGTAGTGCCATGAAACGTTATTTACTCAGCTTTCTAGTTCTTCCTTTTTTACTGGAGGGAATAAGCGAACGAAGCCCCTATTACAATTATACCGACCCAGACGTTTGCTCTAACGCAATACCCGAGCTAAGATCTGACTATTGTTGCAAAGATTCCATCTCCCTCTATTTTTCCGCCGACTATCTCTACTGGATCGCTAGTGAAGACGGATTAAAATTCGCCTACTCTAACGCAATTGAATTTCCCAGACAAAACGCAGATTGTAAATGTGGAAAAATCTTTGAGCCTGAATTTGAGTGGAGTAGTGGATTTAAAGTTGGGGCTGGAATGATCCTTCCCTTCTGTGGGTGGGGAGTTAGTATCAATTACACCAATCTCACAACTGAAGCTAAAGATAGTGTCAAAGCTGGTGACAATTACCTTCTCCATAAATACTGGAAAATTAAAACAATACTTCCACAGATTCTTCTACGTGCAGACGGAAAATGGAATCTGAAATTTAATGTCATTGATGTAGAAATCGGTAATGAATACAACATCAACTACTCCTACACATTGCGCCCCTATTTTGGAATCAAGGGTAGCTGGCAAGATCAGAATTACCGAGTCGATTACCTTGGCATCAATCCCCCTTCATACACTTTAGAACAACAACAGTGCTTTTCGGGTATCGGCCCCAGAGCCGGACTACTCACAAAAGTTCATCTCAATAGTTGCCTCAATATTTTCGGAAATTTTTCCCTTTCCGGGTTATGGGGGGACTTTAATATCAACCGCAAAGATAAAGCTCGACTCTTAATAAATCCTCCTGTGATACCACCTGGCCCCCCTCTTCCTCCAATTGTAGCGCCCCGCATTACTGTACTCTGCCTCGATCATCACACTCGTCAGGTCGTACCTGTCTTTGAATACTCTATTGGTGCCGAGTGGGACTTCGGTCCATTTAAATGTTTCCCCGCTTTCGGTATTAAGGCAGCTTGGGAACAACAAGTTTGGCTCAAGCAAAACCAATTTATTTACATCAGCGAAGACAACAACGACAGCCATGGTCACCTGAACCTCCAAGGGGTTACAGTGACAGGCTTGATTGAATTTTAATGGATTTAAACACTTCATGGATGAGTTTTGGACAAGTGGATTTTGGCGGGATTTAAATGAAGGGGAAATTAATTTTCGGGACAACCTTCAATTTGAGTTAAAATCTAAGTTTCCAGTCAATCCCAAGATCAAAAAGAACGTCTTCAAACAGGATTTCTTCGTCTTTATCCCTGAGACACTGCAAGTCGATCGACGCAGTTATCTGAAAGATTTCTTTTATATGGATCAAACCAACCTAATCCGCTACCAAACACCGGTCTTGTCTCTATCCGAACTCGTAAAATCGACTAATAAACGCTCCCCTCTCACCTGCATTAAAAACCATTTACGAGAGAAAGACCAGAAGGAAGACTTGATCATTGATGAACTTAAACTCCTAGGGGCCATCTTTCGCAGCGCATTGCGTCGTCGCGTTAGAGGACTCGTTTTAGAGATTCAGTCACAATCAGATGAAAAATTTATCGAAAATTTAATCACGAATACAAACTCACTACTTGCTGACCTATCAGAATTTCTTAAATGCTTTCGAGAACTCAAAGACCAACTGGAACAAAACCTTCAAAAAGAGCAATCATTGCATCACATCTCACATGTCGATGAATATCTTGCCACAGTGACTGATTACTATCTTTCGGGCTATTTAGACAGACTTAATTCTCAAAATATTGAAGGTGTTGATGAAGTGCGGCAACAGCTCTATCAACTACTAAAAGACATTAGCCACTACCGCCTTAACAATCAATTGATGCCAAAAAAAAACAAAGATCCTGTTCTCTTTAGTGAAAACACTCTTCATCGTCATAGCTTGCTGAATAAGTTTATCATTGAAGCGCTAAAGCTCAACAGCAATCGCATTGCTCTGCAAGAACGGTACGGACAAGCCATAGGAGTCATCGCCGCCGGTGTTGCGATGTTTGTGTATATGGCATTATTTGCTCTTGCCCTTTTTGCGTGGGAGAGTCCCCCTTTTGTCTTTACATCCTTTCCCATCATTCTCTTGGCTGTGTTGTTATATGTTCTTAAAGACCGGCTAAAAGAGGGGCTTAAAGTCATCTATAAGCATCGCGCCTTCAAATGGTTTCCTGATTACACCACAAAAATTAAAAGTCCCGGTGGAATTACGTTAGGAATCCTTAAAGAATTCTTCTCATTTATTAAAACAAAAGATCTTCCTAAGGGTTTTTTAGATATACGCA
>JAJFMB010000109.1 GCA_021772355.1 Chlamydiota bacterium
TGTACAAACAAAACTAACAAAGCGCGTCTTCTTCCACATCTTGGGGTGTGCAATTTTTTCCTTCGTCCCCTTACTTTTTCAGGGACGACTTTGTCGGGGGTGGGTGGTATCGGCTTGCTTTCTGTAATTTTTGTTGAGAAAACACTCGTCGGCCGTGGCTTGTAGTCACTGCCCATCTTATCTAATTCCTGAAGGAACTGGGTGCTAATACAGATAAAGGGGGTATAAGGGTGTGTTAGTCTTTCTCAGTAGAGAGTGCTGCGCTCTAGCCGTCTGTGCTAGAGCGAACAGTTAAATAGGAGGATTATCGATGATATGGAAGTCACGAACCATAAGCTGGATGCTTTGCCCTTGGTAGTGATTGATTTGAGGTGTGAAGGCTGCACGCAGGGTAAGGTCCCTTTTGCGGAGCATGGGGCTTAGAGCGCCTTTGCCGAACGCAATACCCTCAAGCATTCGATCTCCTTGCTCAAGAAAAAGTTTCAGGTGTGATTTTCCAACAACTTTAGGGGGCCATGCCTGTTTTGCGTCGCAATAGAGGATGGGCTGTGGATTTTCGTTGCCGTAGGGCTCAAATAAATTGAGTGATTCCATAAAATCAAAGGTCAAATCACTAAAATCAACTTTAGCATCGAGGTGTAATTTAGATACGATGTCATCGTCTTTAAGAGTGCGATTGGCAATCTCTACGAATCGTCTTTTGAACTCATCAATATTTTCTTTTTTGATGGTCAAACCCGCGGCAAAATCGTGACCTCCAAAATTAATGAGAAGGTCAGAGCACTCCTTCAGCACAGAAAGTAGTGGAAACTCCGGTATTGACCGAGCAGAACCTTTGCCGATCCCATTATCAATGGCAATCATGATTGTGGGGCGGTTGTAGTGTCTGGCTATTCGGGTAGATATGATAGCAATAACGCCGGGATGCCACGATTGCGAGGCCATAATAATGGCTTTGTTATCTAGTGTCTCAGGGAAGTTTAGAAGAGTATTTTCAACATCGATAAACATGGTTCTTTCGATTTTCTGCCGTTCAATGTTGTTCAAATCCAGTTCAAGAGCCATCTTTTCTGCGGTAGCACTATGCCGAACCAGGAGCATTTCAACGCCCTTTTGTGGATCGTCAATCCGGCCTAAACTGTTAAGTCTCGGTGCAATTTTTGAGGCAATGGTAAATGTGCCTATCTCACCCGGTTGGACATCACTTAGAGACAAAAGTTTTGCAAGACCAATTCGCTTTCCCTTTTTAAGCTGTTTAATGCCGTAGCGTACTAATATGCGGTTTTCGCCCGTTAAGGCGCCCATATCAGAAATTGTCCCCAGTGCGACAAGGTCTAATGATCGTTTAAGATCAATCTTTCTTGGGGTGATCTTTCCATCATCAACAAGCTGGTTAGTGATACCGTGGGCAAGTTTAAATGCCACCCCAACTCCCGTAAGATCGCGGTTGGGATAGGTATTTTCAACGAGTTTAGGATTTAGAATGGCATGACACTTAGGGAGCTCATCAGTGGGTTCATGATGATCGGTGACTATGACATCTATCCCATGTTCTGTGATTTTAGCAATTTCGTTAGCTGCAGTGATACCGCAATCTACTGTGATCAGCAATTTGCACTTATTTTCGAGGGCAAAATCAAGGGCCTCAACAATCAGTTTTTGACGAAAAGCGCCCCGATTTGAAATAAAGCAGAAAACGTTCGCTCCAATATTTTGAAAAAATTCAGTGAGGAGAGATGTTCCTGTCATGCCATCTACATCATTATCTCCATAAACCAATATGTTTTCTCCTGCATCCATAGCTTTGGTGATACGCTCGATAGCAGTTCCCATATGATTGAGGAGAAATGGATCATAAAGATCAGGAAGTTTGGCATAGAGGTAATTATGAATTTTTTCAATAGATGAAAACCCCCGCGAGACAAGGATTTGCGCTGTCGCGGGGTGGATCTTAAACTCCTTGATGATACGTTCTTTCCATTCGGCATCATCCTTAGGATAAATCCATTGAGGGGATTCATTACCTAGTTGTGTTGAAGGCATAAGCTTGCTCCTGTGTGTGTGTAAGGGTCAAACTTAAGCTCTTCTTGGATTAACATTTTTGTTCTTTTGCTTTTCCTCACGATCATGAAAATAAAGCATCACAGGGGAAGCAACGAACAGTGATGATAAAGTTCCGATTAGGACACCAATGGTCATAACCAATGAGAAATCAAAAATCGAAGGTCCACCAAGTGTAACTAGGGTAATCAATACGACTAGCGTTGTTCCTGATGTCATCAATGTTCTTCCAAGCGTCACGTTAAGGGCATGGTTTACAATATCCTTAAATGGCATTTTGCGAAGGACGCGGATGTCTTCTCTAATACGGTCGAAAATAATAATGGTATCATTTAGCGAGTATCCGATGATTGTCATAATCGCTCCGATCACCTGAAGGTCAATCTGCACGTGGAATCCAAGACGATGGAAAAGGGCAAAGATCCCAAGTGTAATAAAGACGTCGTGTGCCAAAGCGACAACAGCGGCAATCGCGTACTTAAATTCGAAACGGATCGTGATATAAATCAGGATGCTGAGAAGAGCAAGACTTAATGCAATAATAGCATTGTTGCGCATTGCATCGGAAAATTGACTTCCCATAGCTGTCCATTGTTTATCAAGACTTTCCAACTGAGATTTTTGGATGGTTAGGCCATGATCTTGCAGAGCATTAACTAACCAAACAATACGTGGGTTTTTCTCAAATTCATATGCGAATTTACCCGAAGTAAGGGCCTCAGGCATTTGGTAAAAAGGACGTCCTTTTTCTTCCATTCCCACACTCAACTGAACACGTAATTGGTCGGGCTTGCTCAGTTCACGTACTTGGAACTCATTAGTGAAAACACCGCTAGCAAGCAATGCATTGATTGCTTCCATTCGATAGGAAGGATTTCCTGGTTTCTCTTCAACTTCCATTGTAAGGGAGTATCCACCTGTAAAATCCATACCAAACAGGGTGTTTCGTTGGGTAACGAAGAAATAACCTCCGATGACCATTACAATAACCGAAATGATAACAGCTGCTTTAGACTGTTTAATAAAATCAAATTTGGTATTGCTGATCATCTGAGACATCGTTAACGATTTATTTTTCGGATTTTGTACCCAACCTGCAAAGAAGTATCTTGTCAAAAACAGTGCAGTGAACATTGAGGAGACAATACCGATAATAAGAGTAACGGCAAATCCCTTAATCGGACCTGAGTCAAACTGAATAAGAATCAGGGCGGCGATAATGGTTGTAATGTTAGAGTCGACAATTGCGCTAAATGCTTTGCGATATCCTGCCTGTATTGCTGAAGCGATTCTTCCGGAAACGGCAAACTCTTCTCGAATGCGTTCAAATACCAGAACGTTTGCATCGACGGCCATACCTATAGTTAAGACAATCGCGGCGATACCGGGCAGAGTGAGTGCAGCATCAAGGTTTTGTAAGACGCCCCACATAATTAGCAGGTTCAAAGTTACAGCACATGAGGCAACAAGACCGGCAAAGCGGTAGTAACTAATCATGGTTATGATGACTAGAACAAGAGCTATTACCGATGCCATGATTCCTTTGGAGCGCTCCTCTTTTCCAAGTTCGGGGCTGACGTTGTGCTCCGAAAGAATTTTAGGAGTAAAGCTTAAAGAACCGGCTTTCAAATCTGCTGCGAGCTGATTGATTTCTCTCTGAGAGAAACGTCCACTGATAGTTCCACCATCTCGCAATGCGTCATTTAAGGAAGGTGCGTTTACAATCCTGTTGTTGAGGATAACCGCCATGCGCCATCCGCGACCTTGTGTGTAGGCTTCCTTAGGAGTTCCTTGGATGCGCGCTTCCGCAAAGTTTGATGTCCAGATGTAGAAGTCTTCTCTTGGACTTCCGCTGCTATTGTGGCCTTCGTATGAGCGTTTAACGCCAAAGCTGAGAAGGTTACCCTTTGATGGGTCGTAACCGACGGTTACGTTAGTCAAGCTAGATCCCTCAAGTGCATAGTTATGGAAAACGATAATAAGGGGATTCGCTTGGTTCTCCCATTGAGAGGAGTCTGAATCTCCGAACATTGCTATCGATGACAGTGAGTCATTAAATTCTGAGCTGATGGTGCTCGTTCTTGGGTTTGTAAGGCGGAGTCCGTTATCGTAGAGAATCTTTGCATATTCGCTACGGGGGGTTGTTTCTAAATCGCCAACCTCACCACCAAGATGCTGCCACGCAATCTCATTGATGCTTTCAATATCTTTTCTATTTGTAACAACTGCTTCATTCCAGATGTTTTGTAAGAATCCGGAAACAGCTTCTTTTAGCGTTTGATTGCGTGGAGAAAATTTCTCGTTTACAATGTGGAAGTACATTGCTGATGCTTTAATCAAATCGGCTGCGGAAAGGTTTTGAGAACCGGGAAAATCTAGAATGATATTTTCATTCTCAATCCGAATGGTTCTTTCTGAAACTCCAAGCTTATTAACACGGTTGTAAAGTTCATTAACAGCCTGCTTCAAATCATCCGGATCTGTCACAGGGCGGTTATTCTGATCTCGCAATCCGATACGGACTGTTTTACCACCTGAAAGGTCAAGACCCCATTTAAGGACATTATCGCTATCACCTCTAAAATACTTCACAAAACTCAATTTGAGGTTCTGCCAATACACATTTTTTGTGGGGGCAGGGACTAGGAAGTGGTGTGTGACATCGATATCTGCTTGAGCAGCTTGATACTCTTCTTGCCAGCGAACGAGGTCTTCTTGCTTGCTATCGTCAATCTTATTCATTGCTTGTAGGCGTTGCTCTACATCGGTGAAGTCAAGCGTTGCAAAACGTTTGCTACCTTTGACGATAAAGTTCTCACGTGTGGCGCTGAGAAGATTGGCGTAGTAGTCATCCATTGCAAAAATAAGATCATTCTTAAATTCAGGGGCTATTCCGTAGGAGGCGCCTGAGTAAGCAATAAATCCGTTTTTCTTCATCAGAGAAGCTAATTGATCGATATCACTCATTAGAAGCTGTGAGTCTTCAGATTGCGCAGCATCACGGTAACGCTGTGTGATTGTCTCGAACCCTCTAACAATGACATAAATTGAATCTTTTCGGAATCCTTCAGGAGGAGCTTCTTCGTAGTGTGCAGGGGCATAAACAACAAGACCTAGTTTTTGATCTTGAAGTGATTGCTCTTTAAATGTGTCGTAGTCCCTTACCGGAAATGATTCACGAATAAAATCAGAGTGTTGCGGCTGCCATGAGCTGCTGATTTGTTCTAGAATTTGCTGGCTCTGCTTTTCAGCGAGAAAGCCTAGATCAAAGGCAAGTAAGCTTTGACTGTTTGTTATGGTGCTTAAATTCACAGCAAATTGATCATCTTCTGGAGATATTGTTTCATCGGCAAGGCGGGAAACACGAGCAACGTCGTTAATCACTAAATGATTGAGTTGGTCCTTAGCAAATGCACTTGTCTCAGTTTTGCCCTGGCTGTCGCGAATGCTTTGCACGTCGGCATATAGCTTTGTCAAAATGCGATCATTGCTCCAATCGATAGTGAGTTCTTGAAAGAGCGGGTGCCGTCCTTCAAGACTAATTGTTTGCAACTGGTCGCCGGTGTTAATTGTTTTGGCGCTGCTAATCAGTGCATCTTGTAGCATTTTCTCAGTTAAAGGAGTTTTGCCGGCTTTAAATGCATCGTTATTTTTGCTGATGATCTCGTTAGCATTTTTTAGGGCGCGAATTTGTGAATTTAACATGCTTAAGGCATATTCTTGCTCACTATCAATTAGCTGGCCTTGCTCTTCTTGAGTTTTTAAGTTGCTCTCAATGTCTTCTTTTTGTGTGTTTAACTTTGCTGTCAATTTTTCTGAGCGAGCTATAAATTGTTGTGGTAGTTCCTTGGCGTTCGGGGCGTCAATTTGCGTATAGCTAGCAAAAAATCTTTTTGCGATTGCACTGTCGCTACCAAAGGTACGATCGATATTGGCGATGTCTTTAGCAACGGAAACGACTAAATCATCATAATCAGCATCTTGTGGATGCTCTGCAATGGCAGCTAACTGAATGGCACCTTTGCTTGGTCCGCCAAATCCAAGGCCGAGTTGAGTCGTACGATCATAGACGATGTCGCGATATAGAGATGTTAATTGACCGTTGTCGTCATATTTCTTGGAGAAATTGAAGAGCTTGTTTAAATCCTTTTGTTCGAGATGAACACTGATCTGCCTTGCCACTGTTACTGTATTGTCGTGATCGGCAGAATATAAATTGAGCTGTGCGGGAACAAAACCAATTCTCTCACCGGCTGCAGGCAAAAAGCGGCTGAATGCTTTTGCATCTTGAGCATTTTTGAATGTCACATCAACTAAGCGGGGATTATCTTTTCTTAAGGAAATATCAGATGGCTTGATGCCCAGCAAATTGCTAAATGATTTTAGCCATGCGATTGAGGCTTGTTCCATGCTGTTCACACGCGTGATCATTGCGCTTGCAACACTTTCTGCTCGCTTGCTATCAATCGTGCTTTTCAGTGGTTTACTATAGTAGAGAATGGTGGGAAAAATGTTGTATAATGTCAGAACAAGTACTGCAACAATCAGGTAGAACTGCCAGCGTTTTTGCTTTTCCATGATAAATTATTCCTTGAGTTTGATTTGTTATTTTAAAGAAAAAGAATACCAAACCAGCCACCATTCTGTCTACTGTTTCGGAAGG
The DNA here is from genome assembly GCA_021772355.1 of Chlamydiota bacterium. Lineage (GTDB taxonomy): Bacteria > Chlamydiota > Chlamydiia > Chlamydiales > JAJFMB01 > JAJFMB01. The sequence continues at coordinate 6,725 of JAJFMB010000109.1, forward strand.
CTAAAACGTGTAGGTTGAAAATAAATTAATGATTAATCGTTTAGAGGGTAGCTGAAATAGTTTTACTATGGCAATAGAGTATAAATAACCGATTTTCTCTTGAGACTATTGCTTGAGGTGTTAAAGGTTCACTATTGAATTCTTTATTTTTTTTGAAAAAAAAACCCGGGCACTTGGTGTCCGGGTTTTTCTATGACGTATAGAAGTTAGGTCGCTTAAGTTGCAGTTGCTTCTTGAGCTTCCTTTGGTTCTGCAGCAGCAGGTGTTGACGGAGTTGCTGTAAGTGTGTTGAACCGTTTGCCAAGGGCAGTAACAGTTACCATCCAAGCTCCGATGGTTGCAAAAAGAATGATTGCAACGTAAGGAGTGATTGCCGCTAGAGTTCCACAGAAAACTAGTAGTCCTTGTTGGATCAAAGAGCCACCGGATTTTCCTAAACGGGCGCCCACTACGTCAATCGCAGCTTTACCTTTAACTTTCGATTCCTGATCAAGGGGAATGTATGCCATTTCCTTGGTTGGGTCAAATAGAGTATATTTGGTTGACTTACTCATGATATTTTGAATCATGCCGATTATCACAGCCATGAAGAGAGGTGTTGTGCCGAACATTGCGACAAAACCGCCTAAGCTATCTCTAAAGATGACGAAGGTAAAGAAAATAGCTCCTGTAAGAACTAAAACTGTAGGTGTTGCCATAGCGGCGAATGTCCATCCTTTTTTGCGGATGATAGCCCCACCAATAAACACCATCATTACAGTGATAATTCCTGTGCAGGTCGAAAAGATCCCCATAAAGGAGTTATAATCGTTTGGAGATGGGAATTGCTTTTTCAGCTCTCCTTTCCATGTTACTTCGATTAAGTTAATGGAAATTCCATATGCGATTACGATCGTTGCAATACATAGAATGTATTTTGATTTAGCCAAGAAAGCAAAGCTTTCCATCATGGTCATTTTTGGTTTGTTCTTCTTGGATTTTTTCAGTTCGTTCGGATCGTAAAATCGTGGATCTGTAAGAACATTACGCTGCATCCACCAGTATGTAGCGATAATGACGCCACCTAAAATTACTACTGAACCCATCAACCAGTTAAGAGATACTTGCCATGGATCAACACCGGGAGGTAGTCCCTTGCTCACCTGTGAGAAGTAGTAAACCGTTGGTCCTGAGACCATCAATGCTACGTTTGCGCCAAGTGCTAGCAAAGCGTAAAAACGTTTTGCTTCTGTGACACGCATGATGTCGTTTGCAAAGCCCCAGAAAAGGAGAGAGAGGACAGCACTTCCCCAGAGTTCAGCGCAAATGTAGAAGAGAGAAAATGTCCAATCGCGATAGCAAGAGACAAGTCCGGCCATTCCTAAAGGAAGGATAGACTGCATGTAGTCAGCAGATGTCGTTGGGTGAAGGAGCTCTCGGTTTGGGTATAAGATGTACGCAAAAATACCAAAGAAAATGATAAAGGGCGTAATTGTTGCGTAGAATAGGTTTTCTTTGCTTAGAGTATTACTCATTCTTGCATAAATCATCATAAACAAAAATGCAGCGGGAACGACACCCCAAAATTTAAGGAAAGGAATCGTTTCTGCACCGGAACCGCTTACTACTAAAGTGTCTTTAGTGTCGCGAAGAACCGTATAGTTAAATGAGATGCAAAAAAAGATGAGGAACATCGGAAGAAGTTTTTTTAATTCGTGACTGTAAACTGGCCAGAAAAAGGCTCTCAGTTTACTAAATTCTTGAGTGCTTTCTTGTTTCATAAATAGATCCTAAATGATATTTAAAAAAAGTAATTCAATAACGCCTAATCATGAAAATAATTGAATAGCGTATGATATAGAGTTGTTCAGATTATTTTTTTCTGAATGATAATGTATTTTATTCGATTTGAAGTAAAAAGCAAGAGAAAAATGAAAATGCCTTCAGATTTTTATAATTTGAAGGCATTTTTATCGAATACTTTTATGAAGTTAAATCAGCTGAATTGTCGTTGTTGTCATTTTGAGTTTTAACAGTATCAACGTATGCTTCCCAAAGCATTTGGTCAACGAGTCCGCGGCGAATAGATGAAATTAACTCGCGCTTGACTGTCTTTAAATCGCGCTTTGGAGTAAGTCTGCGGATCATTTCTTTATCGTTTGCCATGCGGGCCATATGTAACATACGCTCAATGTCATGCTTGGAGAACATGAACTGATCTCTTCTTTTTCTTGTTCCTCTTGGAGCGCGTTGTTTTGGTGTTACAGATGAAGGCTTGTCAACATTAATAATATATTTTGAAATCATTGTAGAAAGCTGTTGTGGGTCTTCGTATTTCATTTTACGCATTGTAAAGTGATGGATATATCCGCCTGTGTTGACAGGAAGGTAACGGCAAATATCATTTTCTTTTTCGCCATTAATTTTCTTTACTGCGCGAGCAATAAGAGTTTCTAGTTCTTTTTTTGTTTCTTTTTCTTGAGCTAAACTCATTGTTTACCTGCCTTAATTGTTAACGACTTGGTTTTAATTAGATTTTTTGCGACCCAGATTTGATATTATTCAGTGATAGGGAAGCGTAATTGTTATTCTTTGCTAAAGCAAAGCAAAATTTGTACTTTTTGCAATCATAAACTAAATGTCTATTTTAGAAAAAGAACTTAGTTGCAGTTCATAAGCTCAAAGGTCAACTTTCGTGGTCGAACTTAATTTATTAATGAGAATTTATAGAAAAACAGGGATTTAACGCAATAGAAAAAATGAATAAGTGAAGAAAAAAGTGATTTGATCTGACTCAACAAGATAGATGATTAAGTTGAATAAGAGCTTATTATTATAATGATGTTGCTGATTCTACACTTTTTTCTTTTCTCGAAAAATGTGCCAATAGAGTTGAAATCAATTGATTTTATCCGTTAAAATTCTTCATTTACAACAGTGTTTATAGGAAAAAATTTATTTATGCCATTACCAATGTTTTCTGATCAATCTCCTAAGAGTATAATTAAAAATAAAATTGCGATTGCAGCTGGAAAAGGGGGCGTAGGAAAATCGACAGTTACAGTTAATATGGCATATGCTCTGCGTAATTTGGGGTATTCTGTAGGAGTTTTAGATGTTGATATTTACGGTCCTTCGATCCGTAAAATGTTGCCGGAAGATGTCCTTCCGGAGCAGAAGGGGCAGATGTTGATTCCCGCTGTATGTCGCGGAATTAAAATGATTTCAATGGCTTATTTTCGCAAGGAGGGAGAGGCAAGTGCTGTACGAGCTCCTATCGCAAATGGTATTGTTGCTCAATTTATTGATAATGTTTTTTGGGGGGATTTGGATTTTCTATTGATAGATTTTCCTCCCGGAACAGGTGATGTTCAACTGACAATGAGTCAAAAAGTTAATTTAAGCGGTGCTTTAATGGTGACGACACCGCAGGAAGTTGCTCTTTTGGATGTGCGAAAAGCAATTCATCTTTTTGATCAAGTTAATGTCCCAGTGGTGGGAATTATCGAAAATATGAGTTTTTTTGAAGACCCCAATACAGGGAAAAAGGTATACTTATTTGGACAAAATGGTGGCAAGCGATTAAGTCAGCAAGTGGGCGCTCCTTTTTTAGGCCAGATTCCTTTAGACCCCGAGATATGTCAAGCAGGAGATAATGGGACATCTTTATTTGAAAAGGAGTGTAAAGCAGCTCAAGCTTATTTGGAAGTGAGCCGGTCATTTGTCGATCACTTAACCTTGTTGAATGAACAGTGGGAAGATTGTATGCAAAAATTTGAATTGGAGTGGGTTGATGAAGGTAGTCTTACTGCGACACATCCAACAGAAGGATAATCATACTTTCACAGTTGAGTGGAGCGATGGGAAAACACGGGATTATCGTTTAAGTGATGTTCAACGTCACTGTCCATGCGCAAAGTGTTGTAGTGAGAAGGTCTTGACTGTTGAAGAGGGTGTACGTGCCAACCGTATAGTGAGTGTTGGACGTTACGCGATGCGTATTGAATTTACATCGGGTTGTTCAGCTGGAATTTATGATTATGAAATGTTAAGGAAGTTATGAAGAATATTATCTTTGCTTTGGTGGTTTGTCTTGGGTTACTTGCAGGATGTTCCAATTCCGACCATTCAGCTCCGAAAAATGGATTGCAGCGTTGGGCGGCAAACCAAGGTAAAATTAAAGTGCTTTCGACTGTTGCTATGATCGATGAACTCGTCCGTCTTGTCGGAGGTTCCCATGTCGATGGTCTCACCTTAATACAGGGTGATTTAGATCCTCATGCTTATCAGCCTGTTAAGGGCGACGATGAAAAATTTTTGATGGCCGATCTTGTTTTTTACAATGGCCTAGGATTGGAGCATGGTCCGAGCTGGCAACACTATTTGTCTCATCAGGATAAAGCTGTTGGAATTGGAAATCGGCTTAATGAGGAGTACCCTTCTCTTATTCTTTATGACGATGCAGGTCAGCGTGACCCACACATTTGGACAGATATTTCCCTTTGGGCAAAGACTGTTCCCTATATCGTTGAAGCTCTCAGCCGTTTTGACCCAGAACACGCTGAAGAATACCGTGCAAATGGTGACTCTCTTTATCAAAAGATGATGGCAACCCACGAAGAACTGTACGATAAAATGCAGCAAATTCCGGAGAAGCAGCGCTTTTTTGTCACAAGTCATGATGCGTTCAACTATTTTACGCGTGCCTATCTTTCAACATCTGAAGAGCGTCTTGATGAAACGTGGCACAAAAGGTTCGCAGCCCCTGAGGGACTAGCACCGGACAGTCAACTTAGTACTACAGATATTCAAGAGATTATCGACCATTTGCGCTTGTATCACGTTCATATTCTTTTTCCTGAATCCAATCTAAGCAAGGATTCTATTCGCAAGCTTGTTCAAGCTGGAAAAGAAGCCGGTTTGGATTTGATGATTGCGGACATTCCTTTATATGGCGACGCGATGGGTCCTCCCGGTTCAACAGGGGATACCTATTTAAAAATGATCGAACACAATGTCGATATACTTTCTCAATATTTGATCAAAAATCGGATAGGTGATGATGAACAAACCGCAACAGAAATCAGCGGTAACGGTTTCACAACTGACAGTAAACTATGAAAAGCAAGCAGCTTTGTGGGATGTTTCTCTAGAAATACCTCAAGGTGTTTTGCTCGCGATTGTCGGACCGAACGGCGCTGGAAAAAGCACGTTTATTAAAAGCGCTTTAGGATTGATTGCGCCGCTTTCCGGGAAAGTATCTTTCTTTGGTCAGCCTCTAGACGCTGTCCGCAATCGAATTGGCTATGTTCCGCAAAAGGAAAGTGTGGATTGGGACTTTCCGATTACCGTAAAAGAACTTGTATTGATGGGGCGCTACGGGAATCTTGGTCTTGTTAAAAGGCCGCGCAAAGCTGATTATGCTCTTGTTGATCACTATCTGGAAGTTGTGGGAATGAGTGCCTATGCTGATCGTCAAATTAGTCAGCTCTCCGGTGGGCAGCAACAGCGCGCATTTTTGGCAAGGGCCTTGGTCCAAGAAGCGGATATCTATTTTTTAGATGAACCTTTTACAGGTATTGATGCTGCAACGGAAAAAATGCTCATCGAACTTTTTCAGCAGTTGCGCAATAACGGAAAAACGGTTTGCGTAGTGCATCACGAGTTGAGCTCGCTACAGGAAAAATTTGACTGGATTATGATGTTAAATATGCGTTTGGTTTGTTGTGGCCCTGCACACACAACTCTCACAGCTGAAAACTTACAGGCGACATATGGTGTCCATGAAGAATTATTCGATCAAGTCCTCAAAATTTCGCGAAATAAAGCCTCGGGAATCAATTGATTCATGCCTAGTATTTTAGAGTTTTTCACCGATCCTGTTTTGCGTGATCCTACGATTGGGTGCATGTTGATTTGCCTGGCAGCGAGTTTGGTTGGGGTGCTAGCGATGTTGCGGAAGCAATCTCTGATTGGAGAAGCTCTATCACATGCTGCCTACCCGGGGGTGATGTTAGGAGTTGTTGCATCTGGTGCTCTTGGTTTTTTTGGTGATATTTCTTATTTTGTGATCATTGGAGCCTTTGTCAGCGCTTGTTTTGGTATTTGGGTGATTCATTTTTTGGAAGCGCGTTGTAGGATTCCGGGTGATGCTGCTCTTTGCTTGGTTTTATCTCTTTTTTTTGGGCTTGGTGTCACTCTTGCCAGCCGCGTGCAGTTCACGCACTCTTCACTCTATCAGCAATCCCTTGTATATCTCTATGGGCAGGCAGCGACGATGACAGATCGCCATATAGTGATTTACGCCGTTCTCTCTCTTTTGATCGTATTTATGGTAATTGCAATGTACAAAGAGTTGCAGGTGATCTGTTTCGACCGTAGCTACGCCTCAAGCTTAGGGATCCCCGTCCTGTTTATTGAGGTCTGCTTCTTTGCGATCACTGCGATTGCCGTGGTCGTTGGGATTCGATCTGTTGGCGTTGTGTTGATGTCTGCGATGCTAATTGCACCGGCAGCAGCAGCGCGTCAATATACACAGCACTTGAGCCGGCTACTTATGTTATCCTCCATGTTTGGCCTTTTAAGCGGGTATTTCGGAATTTATTTTTCCGTTGTCGTGTCGCACTACTCTTCGAGTCGCTTGGTCTTGCCGACTGGCCCGATGATTGTGCTCGTCGCTTCTTCCATTTGTCTCTTCTCTTTGCTGTTTGCACCAGAGAGGGGAATGGTATCCCGTCGTTTACGCATTTGGCAGTTTCGGTATCGTTGTCTTGGAGAGAACATTCTCAAGTCTATCTGGCGAAGTGAGGAGGGGATGACCGCGAGTGATCTTGCTCATTACCAAACAATTTCAAAATCATATCGATTCTACATTTTGTGGCGCCTTTGTCATAACAGGTGGTTGATTCGCGAAAAAGAGGGGCGTTATGTCCTAACAAAAGCGGGTCAAACAAGAGCTTCCCGCATTGTTCGGCTTCATAGACTTTGGGAAGTGTATCTCACAAAGAATTTAGGTGTTGGTGCAGAACGTGTTCATCATAATGCAGAAGAGATGGAGCATATCATTACTCCTGAGTTGGAGGAAGAGCTCTCCATAATATTAGATGACCCTAAAATGGATCCGCATCATCAACCTATTCCGCCCAAAGAGGGAAAACTACTATGATGTTAGCGTATCTCAATCCCTATTTCGACCAAACGTTTTGGAGTTTTTTCGCTGTTTTGCTTCAACGTATAGGAGCAGCGCTCACGTGGCAAAAACTGGGAC
>JAJFMB010000110.1 GCA_021772355.1 Chlamydiota bacterium
TGGTGATAGTATGCTGGAGTAAAAGTTGCTGTGTACCCATCTGCTCTCCATACCCTTAAAACTTCATCTATCACTCGTTGATGTACATTTTCAACACTTATTACGACCGGATAGAGATAGTGAGTTTGTTCCAATTTATCACGGATTGTGCCACCTAACCTCCTCGCTTCGCTCGCAATGTGCTTCTGAGCTTGCGGTACGTAAGTAACTGTTGCTGCGTCATCTGATGCACGTGCAGCATTATCGTCATTTGATCCTGAGGGAGGAGCCGGAGATTGAGGATTATCATTCTGAATTGTTGAAGCAACAGAGGCTTGAACATTGACAAACTCATACTGTCCGCGGAGGTAGGTCTTAATCGCTAATGGAATGAGAGGCAGAACTAAGGTGAAGTAGGAGGCGACTTTGAGCGCTGTGATGTAGAGGGGAGTATTTCTGTCTTTCATTTCGACGGAAAACTTATTTTGATCGAGGCGAGAGACAACCACTGCTTTCTTGCCGGACAGGGAAAGATAGCCATCAACTTTAGTCAGCATTTTTTGAGCAAAAGTGCGATCTTGGCCTTCAAAGGAGACCGGTGTGTAAAATGATATTTTATTCATTATAACTACCTGGATTATTTAAATAAAAAATAAGACTTTATCGTATTTAGTTGATTTTAGTAAATAAAAGAAGTTTTTTAGTGTTTATTTAAAAACTCCTTAAAGATGGAAATTCATCGCGTCCCGATGGGGTACAGAAAGAAATGCTTGCCATTTTTCTGCCTAATTATGGGTATAAACCAGGGATAATAATCCCTAGTTTATTAATTTTAAACCTTTAGCTTTGCAATAAGGGGCGGACCACGTCACGAAGGTATTCCTCCACTTGCTGGGGTGCTCGTCCAATAAATTCTTTTACGTCCATGATGGAATCGAGCTCTTCTTTTGTTAGGCCGATCTCCGGGTCTTCTAAAATGAGTGTTAAGAGATTATTTTCTTTAGCTTCCATTTTGACTCTTTGGGCGGCTTGTTGTGAGAGCACACGGATCTTTTCATGCATTTCCTGACGGCTTTTGCCTTTCTTTTCGACGAGATACATTAAGATATTCTCTGTAGCCATAAAGGGGAGTTCTTCTTGTATGTGTTTTTCACACGTTTTCTCGTAGACAACGGGATCTTTAGTGATTTTCATCAGGATGGACAAGATGCCGTCCATTGCTAAGAAACCTTCCGGAACGATGATGCGGCGATTAGCAGAGTCATCTAAGGTGCGCTCTAGCATCTGCCAGGAGGCTGTTTCACCGGCATTGTTTTCTAGGTTTCTCACAAAACGGGAAAGGGCGCAGATCCGTTCGGAATACATGGGGTTACGCTTATAGGCCATGGCCGAGGAGCCGATTTGGGACTTTGCAAAGGGTTCTTCCATCTCTTTATCGTGGGCCAGGACGCGCATATCGAGAGCCAATTTGTGGGCGCTAACTGACATTTGCGTCATCATTTGCATGATTGAGAGATCTTGTTTGCGGGGATAGGTCTGTCCGGTCACAGGAAACATTTTGGAGAAGCCCATTTTTTCTGCGATCCGTTTTTCAAGTTGGATCACTTTATCGTGATCGCCTTTAAAGAGACTTAAGAATGAGGCTTGTGTTCCTGTTGCACCTTTAGAACCCAAGAAAGCGAGTTCATCAATTCTTCGATTCAGTTCATTATAGTCCATCACAAAATTTTCCAGCCAAAGGGTAATGCGTTTTCCAACTGTTGTTGGCTGTGCTGCCTGGAAGTGGGTCTGAGCGAGGCAAGGAGTATCCTTATACTGCTCTGCCAGGTCGGCTAGCTGACCGATGACGGCGTGTAATTTGGGACGCATGAGTTCCATCCCTTTGCGCATTTGGATTAGCTCGGTATTGTCGCATGGGTACATAGACGTAGCGCCTAAGTGGATAATTTTTGCAGCTTTTGGACACTGCTCACCCCAGGCCTTAATATGTGCCATGACGTCATGATGGAGTTCTTTTTCATACGCTTCTGCTGTTTCATAATTAATGTCATCAAGGTGAGCGCGCATCTCCTCTAATTGCTCGTCAGTGATGTCAAGACCGAGCTCTTGCTCGGCTTCGGCAAGAGCTAACCACAATTGACGCCACGTGGAGAACTTAGTTTGTTCAGAAAAGACATTGGACATCTCTTTGGAGGCGTAGCGCTTGGCAAGCGGGGATTCATAACGTGTGGTGTCTGTCTCTTTTTGTTCAATTACTCGAACCTCAGGAGTAGGAAGCGTCAATCCATAAGAGCGGTAACACTCTTGATGAAAGCGGGCATCATCAACGAGATAAGAACCGACTCGATCGTGGAAAAGAGTCAAAATCTGCCCTAAAACCCCTTCTAAGCCGCGTATAAAGATAAAGCAGTGGGCTTTGATGGATTTTGGATGATCGCTAAAACAGTTTTGCAAGGCATCAAAAACGGTATTCGCAACAAATGTTGCTGTCTCTCCTACAACCCCAATGAGTGCTTTTGGCAACGCTACAATTTTTCTTCCTTGCCACCCCTCGGTACAATATTCTTTAGAGTAGTCATTTAATGACACTTTAGCATGCGAGAGGGGCATCTTTTGCGTTACCTTATTGCAAAACGCATTCCAATCACTTTGTTGGTTTTTTACAGATCGAGCAAAAGCGCTTTCAGAAAATAGAATCGACATCGTCATACCTCATGATTTTTTTTTAAAACCGCTGACAATATGATTTTCGAGAATTTATTCTCAACGATTTTTTTTCAATCCTAGATGAGAATATTTTGTTCTTATGAGCCAGAACGAGGAAGTTCTCTCATATGTTCTATCATGCTTTCGGATCTTTATAAATACTTAATAAAGTTAATCTAATTTTAAAGTTAAATTTATAAGAAATCAATAGTTTTAGTTTAATATTCGGGTATAAATTAGTAAAATTGGAGGAATAGTAACATGGTGAAACCATCTAATAACACAGGTTCAAGGTACAGTCTTGAGTTATATGATAATAAGACTATTAATGTGAGACGCTACGGATCATTGGTTGGTTGGCTCGCAGGTAGTAGAGCTATCAAAGTAGGGAGTTCTTATCTCAACAAAAAGAGTCTTCTTAAGCATCTCACGCCAAAGGGTCACGGAGAGCAAATCAAGGAGAAGAGCGAGGTTGTAAAGGCCTTCTTTGCAAATTGTAAGGAGATCAAACCTGAGGAATTATCAAGTAAACTAGATGTTGTTTACGCCATGCTCCTAAAAAGCGATAATTATGCTGAAACCTATCAGAATAATCCTCTATACAAAGTAGAGCAAGCTGCAGAGCAGCCACAACAGGTGCCTAATAATCCTCTACACGACGTAGAGCGAGCTGCAGAGCAGCCACAACAGGTATCTACAGATTTTAGAGCAGGATTAAATCAGGCATTAACTCAAGGACCCAGGAAGCCTCAACAGCCAGCTGCTGTTGAACGGCCAAAGCTATCCCCTCCTAAAAGGCAGGGGAATCCACAGATGATGGGAGAATTGGCTGGTGCGGTTCAAGAGAGAGCTAAGGCAAAGGGCCCACCAAGGGGTGAGGCAGGAGCAATTGCTTGGTGTGCTGCCAGAGAAAATCAAGAAGAGATACAAGAGATGAGTCGGCAGCTTATGGCAGAAATGCAAACACGACGCGCCGAAAAAGCCGTTCAACAAAATGAAGAGGCGAGGGTAGCGAAG
>JAJFMB010000012.1 GCA_021772355.1 Chlamydiota bacterium
AAAAGGCAAATAAAACTCAGCCAATGGAAACGATATAGCCACCTCCGGTAATGGTGGAATTAAATGCGTCAATCACCAGAGACGCTCCAGATATCGCAATACCATCAGCTCCAACAACACCTTGAGAACCGGTGACTGCAACTACCAAACCTGTGATTGTACAGACAATGAGAGTTGAAAGCAGAGCGCCGGTCATGGTGATCATAGCCTGCCTGCCGGGGCTGTCAGTAATCGCGGCGGCAGCTGCGATGGAAGAAATACCGAGACCCGCTTCATTTGTCAATACACTTCGCATAACTCCCGTCTGCAACGCCATCATAACAGAAGCTCCGGCAAACCCGCCAAAGGCTGCCTGACCATTAAATGCACTTTTAACAATTAACAGCAAAGCTCCAGGAACATCCGGTAAATGGAAAAGAATGATGATCACGCCACCTATAATATAGAAAGCTGCCATAAGAGGGACTAAAACTCCTGCAACATGACCAATACTTTTAACACCGCCAATGATTACAGCTCCTGTGACGAACGCTAAGATGATCCCCGTTATCCAAGGATTAATATGTAATGTCGCGCTGACAGCTTCGGATATAGAATTTACTTGAATTAGATTTCCGGTTCCAACAGCTGCGACAGAACCAAGAAGAGCGAACAAAACCGCCATCCATTTCCATTTCAGCCCCCGTTCAATATACTCCATGGGACCACCGATCATTTCCCCTCTTTTGTCCATAACACGATACTTAACCGCTAGGAGAGACTCGGCATACTTTGTAGCCATGCTTAGCAATGCGGTGATCCACATCCAAAAAATTGCGCCCATTCCTCCCAGTGCAATTCCCGTTGTGACTCCGACAATATTTCCTGTTCCGATCGCACCGGCAAGAGACGTCATAAGAGCTTCGAAATGACTAATATCTCCTTTTGCCCCTTCGTGCTTAGGTGAAAATACCTGCTTAATGGCAAACCATAAGTAACGAAATTGCATCCCTTTGAGAATAATAGTGAGATACAAACCAGTTCCCAAAAGCAGAAATAGTAAAGGAGCGCTCCATACCCAATTTTTTATTTGATAAAGTAATTCTTCCAACTGATACTCCCTTCTCAAATTTAAAAGATATGATACTGATCTAAACGTATAATGACCAGGAGATTCTCAAACGTAAATCTGATTTAATACTCTCTATTTTCATAATAGATTTTTTCCATTGAACTTCCAACCCGCCCTTTTACCGGCTGATCTAAAAGAGTAATTTTCCCGTTTCCCTGCCGTTTTGTCCAAAAGCCACACGAATCGTAACTATCTTCAATGATATTGGATAAAGGGACGTTACACTTTTGAAGGACATGGGATAAAACATGACGCGCATCGTGAGAAAAGCAGGTGAAATAATCCAAAAAAGAGGGTTTTTCGTTCCCCTTTTTCTGTTCTTGATGAAACAGAAAGGAAAGCTGCTTGAGCTGTGCAATGATACTTTCTCCTAAACAACGACACTCCTCTTGAGAAAGAGATTCGCGACTTTTTTCATCACCCACTCCTCGCAACCGACTTAAATCTTTAACGAGCCACCTTACTTTATCTAGCGCGTTCACATCATTTCCAATATCCCACTCTTTTCGGTAAGCTGTGCACCATGTTTCGGCAAGTAAATAGGGATCGCGTTTACTCCATTGAGCGTGCCCGGCAACCCAAAGACACATATGAAGAAGGCCTTTATTTTCCGGGACTTGATTTGCAAGACCAATCACTCCTGCAAAGTGATGCCTAAAACATCGATTCAAATAGTATTGTAGCGAATCGAAGGGAGGAGCTGGCCACAACCCCTCACCCTGGTCAACTGCTCCACTATTGACTATAGGAAGTAGGCGTGTTGCCGATACATCCGGCAACCGACGTAAAGCCTCCCATAGGGGGTGTGAACACAGATGATCCTCTGCTGGATCACCGGAAACAGAAGAGAAAGCGATCATAGTATTATTGCCGACATCATCACAAAATTCAGGAAGCCATGAGGCGTGTTGACTAGCTCCGTCACCATCCTGAGTAGGAATGTAAAAAAGCAACGACTGCTCTTTTTTAAGATTTTCTTCAATCAATTTAACCTCAGCTAAAACAAGGTCGGCAAGTGTCATCTCCTTGGCTTTATCATGTAATTGGAATTCATGATAAAGGAGTGCTGACTCCCAAAAATAACCAGAAATAGGTAAAGACAACGAAGAAAAAGCTTTTTGAAGGAAACTTTGATAAGATCGGTCTAGCGGACAGTAGCTTTTACATTTCTTAGGGAGAATAAGCTGTGGTTTAAGATACACTTGAATGTTATAGGAGTTAAAAATACGTACTATTTCCAAAAATCCCGAGAACTCAACCGACTCCTCTTGATCTACGATCCCTAAACGGCCACCCAGAATTACGGCATTATAACCCATCATCAAACAGTTGCGGCATAGTTGATCCGTTTGCTCTATTACCTGTTTTGAGATACCCAAACTAAAACTATCAGAAAGCTTTATCACTTGATCACTTCCCAACCACAAAGGGCGAAATGGAAGATGGGAGTGATGTGTTCCGAGAAATTCTCCATTATGTCCGCTCTTATATCCTGTCAAAAGCTGCTCTAAGCCATAAATTAATGCTCGATCACTGCCAGCCTCTAACCGCACAACACCACCTGCATACTGCGATCGAATTTCTTCGGTTTGTAATGTTGAATCCACTCTCGTTTCTAAAGTGAATTTATTCACCTCAGTTTGAAACTGTTCGACAAGACCACTCACTACTTCTTTAGCTTTTTGCATAGTCATGAAATCCCCTGTTTGCTAAGATGGCGTTTTACATAACGCATTTTTTATTCACGATGCACGAACATTTAGATCTGAATCTTTCCCACTGCGAGCCCATTGCAACACCGCAAGAGCTCATTTCCCGTTTCCCTCAAACCGGCGAGCAGAAAGAGTTTATTTCCTCTACCAGAAAAGCTGTCAAAGACATCTTGGACGGGAAGGACTCTCGTTTACTCATCATTGTCGGTCCCTGTTCGATTCATGATATCACAGCAGCCAAAGAATATGCCACAAAATTGCATGCCCTCTCTAAGAAGCTCGAGGATCAGTTTCTCATTTTAATGCGTGTATACTTAGAGAAGCCTCGCACTAGTATTGGATGGAAAGGGCTTGTGTATGACCCGCTTATTAATAACACTCATGATATGCACACGGGCTTGGAAACATCTAGACAACTCCTCTTGGACTTAGCAGCCCTAAAAGTTCCCGTTGCATGCGAGTTTCTTGATGTCGGCACAATGTATTATCTAAATGACTTAATAAGTTGGGGATGTATCGGCGCGCGCACAACAACATCTCAAATTCACAGGCAAGTTGCGTCAGGACTTACAATGCCTATTGGCTTTAAAAACAATACAGATGGCAATATCAACGTCGCTGTCGATGGCGTCAAAGTGGCAAGCATGCCTCACACCTTTATTGGAATGGATGCCCAAGGAAAGGCCGCGCTTCTTCGCACAAAGGGCAATTCGCACTGCCATATCGTTTTGCGAGGTGGTGATAACTGTACCAATTACGATCCGCACTCCCTTTCACAAGCTGTTGAAGCCTTAAAAGCAACTCCTCAACGCCCCCAATTGCTTATTGACTGCTCCCATGACAATAGTAACCGTGAATACACGCAACAATCTTTAGTCTTTCAATCAGTGATCACACAATTCGTTGAGGGCAATAAAGCAATTCGCGGTATCTTACTCGAAGGAAATCTCCACGAAGGAAGACAAGCCCTTTCCTCTGACTTGCGCTATGGAGTTTCAATCACTGACTCTTGTTTAGATTGGGAAACAACACAAAAACTCTTAGTATGGGCTCACGAAAAATGCAAACAAGAATGCACGCAAGCGCTCGCCTACCCGTGAGACTCCTTGTACTTCTAAGCTTACTCCCTTTGCTCTCCTCATGCCTCTCCGAGAAAATTTCAGCTCACATGCAGTACCTAAGTCAAAAATCCCTTGCAAGCTATCACGTACAAACACCGGACCCATGGTTAAACTCCCCACCTGTCGGACAAAGAATCCTTGTTTCATGGAACCTTCCCCCTCAATTTCTTTCCTGTTACCCTGGCCTTATCATTGTCCTCACTGTGCGATTCTGCAATCATGAGGAAGCGACACAAGCCTGCATCTTAAACAAGCGATCAGGCATGTTCACATACACACTGATCAATGAAGACTACTTTTCCAATTGCGGAATCCAAACATACAAAGTCGAACTCCTTTACAACGATCAGGTCATTGATGTTTGGCATCACCAACTCTGGACGGAACTGATTAGCGTAAACCCTGAATAGGAGTTTTTCTTATGCAATCTATTCCAACCCTTCCTTTATCCGATTCTTTATCTAAACCAATTGTCGGCGTATTTGTGCACTCCGAGACATCTAAAAAGATTTCGCAGTTATGCACACGAACTTTTCAAAACCCCACTTTTTGGATACTATTGCAATCCTCTGCCCTACTAGCTTTTACAGCAGTAGCCATTGCAAACCCTTTTTTACTTCCCACTAAGTATCTTATTTCATCCTTGAGCGTTGGCTTGCTCGCTCTAGGAGTCCAGGTTAAGTTTTTCTATCCAAAAGTTCTATACGAAACCAGTTTGATTATGGAAATGACCAAGAACTTCTTTATAAGCCGACAGTGGTGGAATGAAATTGACGATCAGCTCATTCTCGGGGCAATGCCCCTTTCCAATAAATGCCATCACACTAAACTCAAAGACTTAGGAGTTTCAGTTGTTGTTTCCTTAAATCAAGATTTTGAACTTGATCACCAGGGGATATTATCAATCCCTGTCACACATGAGGAATGGAAGAAACAGGGAATAGAATTCCGACAATTCCCCGCAAAAGACTTTAAAGGAGTCGATCTTGACACTATTTCTAGGACTGTCTCTTATATTCAGCATCAAGAGGAGCAAGGGAAAAAGGTGTATGTGCATTGCAAAGCTGGAGTTGGGCGTAGCGCAACTATAGCGGCCTGTTTACAGGTCTTAGAGAAACATAGCCTCAGCGCAGATGAAGCAATTCGCATTATTAAACAAAAACGCCCTCAAATATCGCTTAATGAAAACCAGCGCAGACAGGTTGTTCTTTATTCTACTACTAGGGGGAGCTAATCCCCTTTCTGATGTCTAACCATTTTTTTAGGGTCGACAATCTCATCGAAACGCTCTTCCGTAAGCAGCTTGAGAGCAAGTGTTGCTTCTTTTAGGGAGATGTTCTCAGCATGCGCTTTTTTGACAATTTGCGTTGCTATATCATAACCAAGTTCACGATTGAGCGAAGTGGCAAGCATAAGGGAGGCGTTTAGATTTTGAGAAATGCGCGCCAAGTTAGGCTCAATCCCCACAGCACAGCGATCATTGAAGCTCAAAGTGACATCAGCCAAAAGCCTAATAGATTGGAGTAAATTGTAGATCATCACAGGTTTGTAAACGTTCAATTCAAAGTTGCCCTGTGAACCTGCAATACCTATAGTGACATCATTTCCCATAACTTGTGCCGCGACCATAGCCATTGCTTCACACTGCGTAGGATTGACTTTTCCCGGCATAATAGAGGAGCCCGGTTCATTTGCAGGCAAGACTATTTCGCCAATGCCACACCGCGGTCCTGAGGCGAGCCAGCGAATATCATTCGCAATTTTCATAAGAGAACATGCAAGCCGTCGTAGCGCACCACTCATTTGCACAATAGCATCATGTGCTGCTAGTGCTTCAAATTTATTGGGAGCCGAAACAAAAGCGTATCCTGTTAATTCACTTATTGTTACTGCCATGAGAGCTGAATAATCGGGATGAGCATTAAGGCCTGTGCCAACTGCTGTTCCACCAACAGCAAGCTCTGAAAGATGAGGCAAAGCATTTTCGATAGCGTGCATGGCATGATCGATCTGACTGACATAACCAGAAAATTCCTGAC
>JAJFMB010000111.1 GCA_021772355.1 Chlamydiota bacterium
TGAAAACCACCACTAGGAAATAAAAAAGGACAATCCTTCAGCACCTTACAGTAGTGCTCAAGAATTTCACCCAGCACCGGTTTATCAGCATAATAACTCTTTACGCTACCAATGGGAGTGTAGTGATAGTTCGCCTCTAAATGAGTAATATTCTTAGGATCATCGGAAGCTAAGTTCAACTCCTCCTCTACACTGAGAGTCACCTTTCCCTCCTCCAATTGCCCATCACGTACATAAAAAAGATCTTGGGGGATAGTATCGAAAAAGTAGTTAGCAACCACCACAAGAGGATTTACCGCTGTTTCCGGGGAAATTATCTTTCCACTTCTCCTAAGCAGCAGTTCAGGTTTCTCTTGAGTATGGTGATATAAGGCATACTCTAATATTCCTTGCTCAAAATAGGGGCGTAAATAGGGATGTGCTTGCCAAAAGTCGAAAGTATCTTCTGTGATATCTGTCATCACATAACATAGCTTCACGGGAAGTGAAATAGGCAATATCTCTAAAAAAGTGATCAGAAATAAATAAGCAAAACGTC
The DNA here is from genome assembly GCA_021772355.1 of Chlamydiota bacterium. GTDB lineage: Bacteria > Chlamydiota > Chlamydiia > Chlamydiales > JAJFMB01 > JAJFMB01. The sequence goes on from JAJFMB010000111.1 coordinate 539, forward strand.
CTGACCCTGCACCTATATCAAGGACATATAAAGGGTGATCTGCATCAAACTCTTTTAAATCCCTTAAATAAGCAATTATCTGTTGTGCATACTGCTTGGCGATGTAGGGATTGCTGGTGATATAAGAGGGCACCAAACCTTTAGTCCACGCCGCTGCACCGAACTGCTCATAGGCGTTTTGTTGCAGTGTCCAGAGCAGCGACTCCGACATCTTCTTATCTCGATCAATAACCTTTAACAAAACGCCGCCATCAAGCCCATTGCAACTAAACCGAGCACAACACCCACCAGGCCTCCGCTCCCCAAGATAAGTAAAATCCCCTTTTTACTCTCTTTCGCAAGCTCCCCATCAATCCGTTCTGAAAACTGCTCTTTGATGTCTGGCGTCATTTTGACCAACTCTGCCGTCCCGAAATTCTTCAGTTTTTCTTTTAACGCTCCAGATAAAAAAGCCGCTGCCATAGGAATTTCTTGTTTAAAGCCTGAAATCACATCTTCAAAACGATCATCAATCAACCCCTCCACTCCGCTTTGCAGATCCATACTGTTAACTTTTGTTTTTATTTTATTCAAAAAGAATACCTTTAAAACAACTAGCAACGTTAAAGAAGTTAATATTCCAATTAGAAATCCGATTAACGGTAAATAATAAATACAAATCATTGATCTATTCAAAGTTACATGTTATGATGTTCTTTTAATTCTTGGCCATGTTGAGAAAGTATTATCCAGGAGCGCAAACATCTAAAGATGTATAGCTTCTAATTATACTTATTCAACACAGCCTTTATCCTAAGGGTAATGGTATGTTTTTTCAGCAAAAAACGTTAGAAGAAAAAATCAAAGAGCTCGAAATTCAGAACGAAGCAATCAATGAAGAGGTTCAAACGCTCCTTCAAGAACTCAACGTCACTCCTGAGCAACTGACCGCTTTTATTGAAAACGAAGACCACTTCACCCAAGACAATTGGAAAGAACTGCAGAAGCAGAAAGAAAAACTCGATGAAAAACTTCAAACAACTCTTCAAAACATTCGTAACCCGAAAAAGACAAAAGCGCAGTACCAAAGCCTTAATGTCCAACACCATTGGCTACCGGTAAAATGATCACTACCATTCGTTCCGAACTAAGAGATGCTATTTCCGTTCCCAAAGAAAGAGCCTCTCTCTTTTTCAAGACCAATAAAGGCGATTATGCTGAGGGAGATGTCTTTATTGGGGTCACTGTCCCCAACCTCCGCAAGATTGCCAAAAAATTTACAAAGCTTACCCTTCCTCAGCTAGCCGAACTTATGCAATCCCAAGTAAATGAAGAACGACTACTGGCGCTCATCATCTTGGTTGCTCAATATCAAAAAGGGGACAAATCTAGGCTCTATCAGTTCTATCTTGATAACCTAGCGTATGTTAACAATTGGAACCTAGTCGATGCTAGCGCGCACCTTATCATTGGTGATTATCTCTGGGACAAAGACAGGAGCAGCCTCCTTACCCTCGCCCATTCAGCCACCATGTGGGAGCGGCGCATCGCCATTGTCTCAACATGGCACTTCATCAAAAAAGATGATTTCGAATGGACATATAAGCTCGCTGCACTTCTTCTCAACGATACTCATGATCTTATCCATAAAGCTGTAGGTTGGATGCTTCGAGAAGCCGGCAAGCGCAATAAGGCACTTCATATCGACTTTTTAAATCAACACGCTAGCACCATGCCCCGCACAATGCTTCGGTATTCTATCGAGAAGTTTCCCGAGCCGGAAAGACAATATTATTTAAATTCTTAGTAAGACTTAGCAAAAACAGCGTCAATCGTTGCTGGCTTGCCCGTTAGGATACAAGTTCCCTCAGTCTTAGACTGTTCAATGGGAAGGCAGCGGATGGTGACTTTAAGCTCATCGAGAAGTGATTCGGTCTCCGGATCGCCACACCATTTAGCAATAACAAATCCCCCGTGGATTTCAGGTTTGTCTGGATTTGACGGCGTAAAGAAAGCTTTGAGCTCTTCTAAATTTTTGATATCACGGCGTATATTAGCATCACGATACGCTTTAGCTTGTGCAAAGAGATTGTTTTGAATCGCTTCAAGTAGAGCCGGTATCTCAGTTGTCAGTGTGTCCGTAGCAATTTTCTGTTTCTCTTTATGCGGAGCGTCGCGACGCATCACCATCACGGCATTAGATTCAATATCACGTGGTCCCACTTCAATGCGTAGAGGCACACCCTTTTTGATCCACTCCCAACTTTTCTCTCCACCGCGCTTGTCTCTTTTATCAACAAAGACCTCGATCGGATAGTCATAGAATTTACACTGTCTGAGATCTTGAGCAATTTTCTCAGCGTAAGCAAAGACCTGCTCTTCCATCTCAGGCTTGGGCACAATCGGTAAAATAACAACCTGTTTTGTTGCAATACGGGGAGGAAGCCTAAGACCGTCATCATCGGAGTGACACATGATCATACCACCAATCATACGGGTAGTAACACCCCAGGAAGTCGTATACGCATAGCGCACTTGACCCTCTTGGTCACAGAACTTAATTTCAGATGCTTTGGAAAAGCTTTGCCCCAAATAATGCGAGGTTCCGGCTTGAAGCGCTTTACGATCTTGCATCATCGCCTCTAAAGTGTAGGTGCTGACAGCACCCGGAAAACGCTCTCCTTCAGATTTTTCACCAATAATGACAGGCATCGCCAGTGCATCTTCCATAAATGAGCGATAAACCTCGAGCATTTTTAGAGCCTCTTCGATTGCTTCAGACTCTTCAGCGTGAACAGTGTGTCCCTCCTGCCATAAAAACTCTGTCGTACGTAGAAAAATACGGGGACGCATTTCCCAACGGACAACATTAGCCCATTGGTTGATGAGTAGAGGAAGATCGCGATACGATTCCACCCAGCGTGAGAACGATTCACCGATGATCGTTTCGGAAGTGGGGCGCACGACGAGAGGCTCATCCAACTTGCCGGTCGGGATCAATCGCCCTTCATGCTCTTCTAAACGGTGATGGGTAACGACGGCGCACTCTTTAGCAAACCCTTCCACGTGCTTGGCTTCTTTCTCAAAAAAACTTAAAGGGATAAACAAAGGGAAATAGGCATTCTCATGGCCGGTAATCTTAATCCGATAATCTAAATCGCGCTGAATATTTTCCCATATTCCATATCCCCAAGGCTTAATAACCATACAGCCGCGGACAGGGGCATTCTCTGCCATATCTGCAGCTTTGATTACCTGTTGGAACCACTCTGGATAGTCCTCGCTGCGACGAGGTGAGATAGCGCTTTTTTCATCTTTATTTTTCATATGCACAGAACAAAGATAGCGCAAACGCATGATAGATGACAATTGAAAAAATAATTTCAATAATATACTGTCCGATTTAATAGAAAATTATAAGGATGTGTAACAATGGCAAAATACGACTACCCCATCATTGTGATTGGAGCCGGTGCCGGTGGCCTGGTGATTGCAATTGGCGCTGCCAAAGCCGGCAAAAAAGTTCTATTAGTCGATAAAGGAACATGGGGCGGAGACTGCACCAATTTTGGTTGCATTCCCAGCAAGTCATTGATCGAATCTGCCCACGCCGCTCACGCCACAAGGCACGGTAAAGAGCTCGGCATCAACGCAACACTTTCTAGTTTCGAATGTAAAGACGCATTAGAAAGAACGCGTCGCATCGTACAACAAGTGAAAGATGAGGAAAGCCCTGACGCCCTGCATGAACATCATGTTGACACACTTACCGGCTTAGCCTCATTTACAGATTCCCACACACTGAAAATTGAACTGAACGAAGGGGGAGTCAAAACTGTCACCGGCAAGAACATCATCATCGCTACAGGCTCGCATCCCGTAACACCATCTATTCAAGGCCTCGAAGATGTGCCCCACTACAACAACGAGACTATCTTTGACTTAACAGAAATCCCTACAAAACTAGCTATTTTGGGCGGCGGACCCATAGGTTGTGAACTCGGACAAGCTTTTAGCCGCCTAGGATCTGAAGTTTCCATCATTCAACGGCACCGTCAAATATTAAAAAAGGAAGAGCCGGAAGCTGCGCGCGTTGTCGAAGACGCATTTAAAAAAGAGGGAATTCATTTTTATCTCGGTTACCACACTGCAAAAATCTCACAAAATAATGGTACTATCAATCTTTTTCTAGAAGATCTCGAACATGGCGATAGCACCCCGCTTGAAGTGTCTCACCTCCTAATCGCAACCGGTAGAAAGCCCACTATCGCCTCATTAAATCTTGAAGCTGCTGGAGTCAATGCACATGAACAGGGTGTGATGGTAGATTCCTACGGAAGAACCTCAAGAAAAAACATTTGGGCAGTCGGTGATGTGGCAGGTCACGCCCTCTTCACTCATGTGGCAGAAAATGAAGCACGCAGTGTTTTGCGAAATCTCTTACTTCCCTTTCCATTCCATAAAAAAGAGGACAGCAAGCAATCTGTTCCGCGCGTCACCTACACCGATCCAGAGGTGGCAAGCTTTGGTGCAACAGAACATAAGGCAAAAGAATTGTATGGGGAATCCTCAATTGCCATCTACTACGTGCCGTTTAACGCCGTTGATCGTGCCGTCACATCCGGACGCACGGAAGGATTTATCAAAGTCATCACAAAAAAATGGAGTAGTAAAATTCTTGGCGCCACTATCGTAGGACCACGCGCAGGAGAAATGCTGCCGGAGCTCTCCTTAGCCAAACACGCCGGGATCCCTTTTAGAAAACTAGCCTCTCTTATCCATCCCTATCCCACCTACAACCAAGGGATCCGCAAAGCTGCTGATCAGTGGCTAACCAAAACAATCTTACCTTTTATCCTTAAATTTATCGGAAAAAAATGAATAAAGTAGCTTGGAAAAGATTTATTCCTCTCATCCTTATTATCGTGATTATGATTTTGGTCTACGCCACCGGGCTTACCGATTTAATCACGTTTGAACAACTAAAAGACAATCGTCAAACTTTGCTCGATTACGTAAACAACCATCCCATATTATCTGCAATCGGCTTTATGCTGCTCTACGCTGCCTCTACGGCACTCTCAATTCCCGGCGGTGTCTTCCTTACAATCTTTGGTGGGTTTCTTTTTCCCCAACCCCTTTCGACCATCTTCGTTGTGATCGGTGCCACAATTGGTGCCATCATTATCTTCTTAGTTGCAAAAACTGCATTAGGAGATATCATGCGAGAAAAGGCAGGACCCGTCATCCAAAAAATGCAGAAAGGATTCCAAGAGAATGCGACGAGCTATCTTCTTTTTTTGCGACTTGTTCCTCTTTTCCCCTTTTGGCTCGTCAACATCGCTCCCGCCTTCTTCGGCGTCTCCCTTCTCACATTTTCCTGGACAACCTTTGTAGGGATCATTCCAGGAGCTTTTGTCTACACGCAAGCAGGTGCCGGATTGGGTTCCATCCTCGATACTCAAAAAGAATTTTCTCTAGAGGGAATTTTTACTTGGGACGTTAAGATCGCACTTATCGCTCTCGGTATTTTCTCTCTGCTGCCCATCGTGATCAAGAAGCTCCGCACAAAACCTCTCAAATAGTAAATCTCTAGCAAAAACCCGCTCATCCACCTGAATAACAGGTTTCACACCCCTCAATGCATTACACAAATAGAGATGCGCTTCCGGTGGAATATCCTCTAACCTTGCTTTTACATGCTCGAAAGAAAGTTTAAGACATCTCAGCGTTGTTCCATAATACAATGGCAGCTCAGGATCCGGTGTAAAACACTTCTCTCCCACCTTCCAAAAAATATTACTCACAGAAGTTTCCAACAAAACCTCCTCAGAAGAAGTATACAAGCGCTCATCACTCCTCATCGCTCGAGGAAAACCCTTTACTTGCGCCTCAGGAATCGAAGAATGCCCCACAACACTTTTTAAAGAATAAGTCATACGATCACCCCGATAAGGTTCCACTAACACCTTCACCTCTCCCTCTCGTGTCACCATAATCTTAAGACGCCAGTCACCTTCATCAGGCACTGTATCGATTATAACTTCAGGCACCCTAATCCCCATGACATGGCATTGCCTCTTCAAAGAATCCAAATGCTCATCTAAATGAAATACGCGGCCATCACACACTTTTACCGTTGTGAAAACCCCTTGCACAACACTTTCTATCAAGTCCCATCACCCCGTTGTGGTAACACATCCGATAACAAACTTAAATTTTCAGTTAATCGAGCAATACTTTGCTCCAGTTGCCCAGTAGCGCCATTTACACCCTCTCCCCCTTTCTGGAAGTGCTCGCCAGCGATTACAACAGCTTTTATTTGCTCATCAAAACTCAAAATCAGTTGCTTTTGCGACTCGATATGCGTGAAAAGAAAATCTAAATGTTCTTGCAATGCCTGATTTTGCTGTTTCAGCCCAGCTTCTGACTTTTCCAGCCCTTTATTTGCAGCACCAAACTTCTTCGCAATTTCTCCAATCTCCTGTGCAAGTTTTTCGAGTTTTTTAAACTCATCTTCCACCCTATCTTGCCCATTTTCAATCTTTGCCTTTAAAGCCTCGATAACATTCACTTGCTGTTCACTAAAAGCTTCATATTTTTTCGTCAATTCAACAACTTTTTTCCGCCACGCATCGTCCTGCTCCATCAGTTTATTCTGACTATCACTCAACTCCTTTCCACGTAGCTCCAGTTCTTCTTTGAACTTCTGATTAAATTCCTTCATTTTCTCAATTTTTTTCTGAAGCTCTGCAGGCAACTTGGATAACTCTTCTGCTGTAATCGTTACATCAGCCACGACATCCTTCACATCTTGGACCACTTTTTCTTCTTTTGCCACAGTCTTTTCATAAGCCCTTCTAGGAGCAAAATGGCCAATAGCAAAATAGGCAACAGCGCACAAAGCAGTTGCCACAAAAAAACCGGTCCCAGTCGCTTCATGTTCAGCTGCATATTCAATTCCACCCCAAATGCCGAATCCTCCCGCACCCCCTCCAAAGAGGTATTGCGTGGGATGACGCGGTTTCCAAAAACCAGTTGCGCCGTCACAACAGCAATGCCGCTGAAACCACCCTTTTTTTTCAGCCGGCGCTTGTGCCTCGATATCGCGGTTCCCCACCGTAAAAGGCGTCACTTTCGCGCTCATTATAATCCCCTTTGCTAAAATCGGCCCTCAATTCCGTGATGGCCCGATTCAATTTATCCACTTTTTCTTTCAGCTCCTGAATTTCCAGCTCTTTTTTCACAAGTGAATCAACATTGACAAAGGCATTATTGGAAATACGCGACAAAATCGATATCTGCCTGGTCAACTCATCTTGTTTCATAATCAGCTGGACATTTGCTGCCTTTAATTCATTAGTTAATCTTTCATAAAAAACGAGTTTATTTTCTGACTCCTGAGCTTCCCTTACCAATCCCGTCATCACCCCAGTTGCAACCTTAATTTCCTCCGCAAGCTTAGCGTTTTTTTGTTGTAAATACTTATAACGCATTGCCCACTCTTCAGTATTTTTTTGCAACGCCGCATTAATAGCCTGAGACTCCTTCATAGAAAGTCCCAAGTGATTAGCCGATTTATCAATCATCTCCTTCAATCGTAAACTTAAAGCCTGAGTCTCTTTGTACTTAACTAGCAACTTATCGTAATCCAGTAAAGTTTGGTCAAATTCTGACTTTTGCTTTGCAATAATCTTATCTGCTTGTTGCAACGATTTCACAAACTCATTTTTGATTTCCGATAAATTCTTATTGATCTTGCGTAACACCTTAACAAGGTTCTCAAGCTCATCAATTTTTTCAGCCATCAACTTCAAATGCTTCCGCAATGTGTACGCAATACTCAGTTCTTTCAGTTGATAGGCGCCGATTAACATCGTCAAACTCACCACACAACCGATCACACCCAAAGGAGTTGAGCCAATAACCAGCAGCGCCACCGATACCGTCGTCTGAACCACAGCAGAAGCTGCCAGCATATAATACGACCAGTGCACGAATTTGCGCCCATTGAGACTTCCTTCCTCAACCGGTTCCTCCAAACGCCCAACGATCGAAGCTTCCATCTGCCCAAGAACAAGAGAGGTCATAATTGACACCTCCAAAGTTATATTTTTTTTTCGAAGAGTAAAGTCTTTCCCCTCGATATGTGTCAAGAAAAATCACGACCCCACCAGTTCCCCAAGCACCACACTCAACACCCCAAGCACCACACGCGATTAACATCTTTATAAGACAAAACATACGCTACAATAGCAAACTCGCAATCCCCAAACAAAGTACCCTACAGAACAGCGACAGGGTACACTCGCGATAAACTCAGAGACCCTCAACAAAAGCTTTTCTCCCATCTTACCCCAGCCTCTTTCTCTCTAGTTTGTGCGTCACTAATAGTGCCGGCTAAAGCCGACACTAGCCTCAACCTCAGCGAATATGCTTCGCATCATCACTTCGGTTGAGTGTAACAATGACCCAAGCACCACACGCAATTAACATCTTTATAAGATAAGACATACGCTACAATATCAAACCCGTAATCCCCCAAACAAAGTACCCTACAGAACAGCAACAGGGTACACTCGCGATAATGTTGCGCCTGTGTAACAGGTGCAATGTTTGAGCGAGTCTTGCCTCGAAGAGGCAATTTCTTTTTACAGAGACTTTGTGGCCTAAGTAAGCATATCAATCGACAAAGCTCCAAGCACTACATTCAATTAAAACACTGGAGAGGCAATTTCTTCTAAGAAAACTAGGTCACTCTAAGACTTTGATCATACTTGAGGCCTTATGCAGTGTCTCCCTGTACTCTTGCTCTGGATTAGAATCATAAACAATAGCGCCCCCTACCTGCATTTCAACCACTTTTTCTAGGTTTTCTTCTTTACCCTGCATTTCAATCACATTTTCCGGACTATTAAGTATATTGGTGCTCTCCTTTCCTTCCTGGACCGTGAGAGTGCGGATGGCGACGTTGAAATCGAAGTCTCCGTTGCCCGTAAAGTATCCAATACTGCCTGTATAGACGCCTCGAGCTCTTTTTTCTAAAGTGGCGATAGCTTCCATGGCGCGAATTTTGGGGCATCCGGTAATGGAACCTGCGGGAAAACATGATTTTACTATATCTAAGGGATCTGTTTCTGGAGACACTCTGGACTCGATTTGAGATAGCATATGAAAAACGTTTGTGTAGGCTTCTGAGTGCCACATTTTTTTTGTTACGACTGTGCCAGGGAGACTGATTTTTCCAAGATCATTGCGCATCAAGTCGGTGATCATCAAAAGCTCAGCTCTTTCCTTTTCTGAAGAGAGAAGCTCGCGAAGGTTAAATTCATCTTCCTGTTGAGACCTACCTCTTGGAGCTGTTCCTTTAATGGGGCGGGTTTCTAATTGGGTGCCGCTTTTTTTAAGAAAACGCTCAGGAGATGAGGAAATAATCGTGAGGTGGGGAAGGTTCATAAACACAGAAAAAGGCGCAGGATTTTGCTGTGTGAGACCTTCAAAAATAGCGAAGGGGTCGCAGGAGCCTTTGTATACTTTATTCTGAGAAAGATTCACTTGATAGATATCTCCATCAATAATCCACTCTTTGGCTTTTGAAATCTTTTGAGTGTAGCGTTCAATAGGTTCAAAGGGCTTTGTGCATTTTAGAGTGTTTGGAAAAGAATCTGTGGACAATCCTGAATAGTCACCTTTACGGATTTTTTCAATCCACTCTCTTTGTCCTAAAGTAAGCAAATGTAGGACATCGTTATTAATTGATAGTGTTGTTTGATTTCTTGGATGATCGTGCGTAAGTACTACCGCGTGGCGCTGAAAATAAGCTAAGGGGATAGTTGGAAGAGGTAAGTCGAGTTGATAATCATCGCTCGTTGCCCCCATCTCATAACTTAAATAGCCTACCCACTCAGGACTATTGTGGTTATGCGAGAAATTAAGTTTCTGCTTCAGCTGATCCCATGGATGTTCTCCCTCTATCGTAACGTACTCGAAAGGAAATAGACAAAGCATACTTCTCTGTGAAGAGTCATAGTTTCCCCCTGAATAAAATAATGTAGTTCCTGGTTCCCTGGCGAAATAGCGCGTAAGATCTACTAGAGATACAGCAAAGGGAAGGCTAACGTTATCCATAATACTGCTGTCTAGAAAGTTTAAATTGGGTCGTAAGAGAGGAGCATCTTCTTTCAGCAGTTAGAACTGCTAATTTTCGTTCTGCTTTTAATTTGTATTGCATGCGTTCTATGTCATCGGATGATACTTGGCTATCTTTAATTTTCTGATTAAATATTTCTCTAAAGCGTTCTGTGTAAAACTGCTCTCGTTCTGCATTAAGTAATCTCATTCTACTAGATAGATCATTATTAATAGCATATTGATTTTGAAGATGGGTTAATTCCTTTTTTAAAGATGTTATTCTTGATTGTGCAGCTTTCAAATCACTTTTAACGGTGTCACAAGATTCAACATCCTTTTTATGCCTTATTGCTCTTTTTAGTAAGCTTTTCAGCAATACAATTTTTTCTTCTACTTCACCCTTCTCTTTTTTAAGCTTGTCTAAATTAGATGCGTGAAGCTCAAGTTTCCCTTCAAGTTCACGAATTGCATTTCTCGTTCGGTCTAGATCACCACAGCAAACAAAAGATCTTTGATGCTTAATCTCTATCAATCTCAACGTTACTTCTTTATGAGAAGCCCTAACCGCATCCTCAGTAGCATCTTTATGAAACAAGTTTTTTTTTATTTTTAAATCAAGATAGGCTTTCTTTTTTCTAAGAATCTCTTCTTCAGAAACACGCTGATACTCATTGATTATTGTAACTAGTAGTTGGTGGGGTCTGCACTCAAGAGCGTTAATTTCCCCTCGACAATTTCCACATTCTTTCGTGTTCATAACAAACATTTGAGATTGAGTGTGGCCACATTCTACAAGCTGAGGATTCTCATAAATATCATCTGTGGCGGCATCGATGAGAGACTGAAAGTTGAATGGTTTCCGCCCAAAAGAATCAGAAGTGGAACCATCCTCTACTAAATCTATCGCCACTTCTTGAGTCTTGTAGTCCGGTCTAGTTTTTGATAAATATTTAGGAAGATGTTTTTTAAAATCCTCCAACGATACTTTCAATCGAAATTCTTCAAATCCGCACAGACTCCATAAAGATTCTCTCTCCCACCTATCGTACGTTTCTTTAGGCGTGTCTTTCAACTCCACTTTTCCATTCTCAACTTTTAAGCCCAGGCTGTCAGCATTTACAAGTGTGCCATCCGGCAAACTAAGCGCCTGATAGAGAGGCTTTCTCGTGATGGGACAAAATAGACTTTGGACAACTTCCACAGAAGGCACTCCAGGGTTTAGCAGTACAATTTTTTTCCTAATTTCAGAACAGGTATAATCAAGAACAGTAATTCTATCTGTTAGGGCGCTATTACTTCTTTTTAATTTTTCCAATTGCTCTTCGAGGCTTATAAGATCCTCTGATTGAGGAAAAGTACTGATATCGCGTGTAAGCTGCTCCTTCTTCTTTACAAGCTTACTTATTTTTTGGCTTAGGCAAGAAATAGAACTATTAAGGCTGTTGATACGGAAAACGGCGCTGACAGAATCAAAATCCGTATACCTGCGCGCCAGCCTTGCGACCTCATCATCTATCTCTTGTTGGTAAGCCTCGACAACAAGGGCAAATTGCGCCTCTACTTTTGTTACCTCTTTTCCTGCCAGAGTCCGAGCACTTTCAAGCTCTTTTTTTGCAATAACAAGCTCATGTTGAATCTGAGCCGGAGTAGTGGGTTGCATGAAAATCTCTTCAGTCTGGGAGATTCATATTGTGATAGACGGCGTCGACATCATCGAGATCTTCAAGCCATTGGATTAGGTCTTGATTGGCTTGCGCGGTGTCGTCATCTACATCGACATTTGTTTTGGGAATCATTTCTAGAGAGGCTTCTTCCGAGGCATACCCCTTCTCATCGAGTGCCTCTTTAACTTGGTAAAGCTCTTGAGGATCGGTAGTGATCACAAACATCTCATCTGTTGCTTCAAAATCTTCTGCACCAGCTTCTGTTGCAATAAGAAAGAGCTCCTCTTCAGCAGCATTTTCCTTGGAGATTTGAATGATTCCTTTGCGATCAAAATTATAGACAACTGATCCGGGGCTTGCGATACTGCCCCCTTTTTTGTTGGTGGCTATACGCATATCAGAAGCCGTGCGGTTTTTATTGTCCGTCATTGTCTCTACGACGATCCCCACTCCACCGTGACCATACAATTCATAAGTAAGTTCGGTAAAATCAGCCTGATCGGCACTGGACGCCTTTTTAACGTTGCGGTCAATCACCTCGTTCGAGACATTAGCAGCCTTTGCTTTTTGCAATACTAGACGAAGACGAGGGTTGCCTTGGGGATCAGGGCCACCTAATTTAACTGCACTGATGATCTCTTTGGCTATACGGGAAAAAATTTTCCCTTTTTTCGCATCGGCGCGCTCTTTACGAAATTTAATATTTGCCCATTTACTATGTCCAGCCATCACTAAACCTCAATTAGATAAAAAATTTGTTAAAGTGGTCTTTAATCCACTGCTTTGCCTGAGGATATTCCCGAAATTCCCGCTCTTTTTGCTTAAATTCACGACTATGGATGTCTCTTTTGCCATTCTCTTTCATCGTAGTAGGACAGACATGATGGAGCATCTCATGGTAGACCGTAAACGCGACAACGTACTTCGGAATCCGTTCATTATCTAGCAATCGATTGATTTTTATCAACTTAAGAGGGTCATAAAAAAGTCCAAATGTGACTTGGGAACGATATTTTTTATTATGACGGCCGTACCAGGATATAAAAAGCTTATGTTCCCCATCAAAATACTCTTGATTCACTTCTTCATATATTTCAAGTAAGTTGTATGCCTTACCTTGCGTGGGAAGGTTAGTTTGATCAAGCAAATGCGTGTAATCAAGGTTTTGCCACCCCTCTTCAATAAAAGTCTTTAGAATGGGGCTCATTTGTTTGGGTTTACGACGCAAATAAACAGCTAACTCGTCAAGAACTTGTGGTGGTGCCTTAAGAAACATGCGATGCATGGACACTTTAGTCGCATCAGGCTCCCACTTCACACTT
>JAJFMB010000112.1 GCA_021772355.1 Chlamydiota bacterium
AAAGAGGGTGGAGTGATAGCCGCGGCGATTTAGAAAAAGCAGGGATTGCTCACCTGTTTCTAAGCGTTTTTTGATGCCGTTAAGAAGGGGTTCCGAGAACGTGGTGTAGCCTTGCGCGCGCTCATACTCTCTTTGCATATCTACAATAGTGACATTCGGCAGTGTCGCGGTATCGGCGCGTTTACTTAAGGTGTTGAGAATGTACTTTCCTGTTTTCGCATTGTAATAGCTTTCTAAGCTAGGTGTCGCACTCCCTAAGATGACAGTGCTCGAGGTCATCTTACCTCGCATGACGGCAACATCTCTTGCATGATAGCAAGGGGTTTCTTCGGTTTGCTTATACGACGTTTCGTGCTCTTCATCTACTATAATTAATCCAAGTTGCTTTACAGGACTAAATACCGCTGAACGTGCGCCGATAACAATACGCGCTTTACCGGCACGCACTCTTTCCCACTCGTCAAGTCGCTCTCCTAGACTAAGGCGGTGGTGTAGGATGGCGATATCGCCTTCAAAACGGCTGCGAAAGCGTTCAATGGTTTGTGCTGTCAGAGAGATTTCAGGAACGAGCATAATCGCTCCTTTTCCCTGTTTAAGCGCTTGGTCAATGGCTTGCAAATACACTTCTGTCTTGCCACTTCCTGTAACGCCATGGACAAGATGCACAGCAAAGGCATCTTGCTTCATATTGCCGACTATAGCCTCTAATGTTTCTGCTTGCTCACTATTTAGTTTTTTAGGTTTCGTTCTAAAGAATTCAGCATCGGATAGTGGGGAGCGGTCGATTTGCAGGTTTTCAATTTTTAGAAAGTCATTTTTGCAGAGGGTTTGAACGGGAGAGGCGTTACAGTTTGCTCTCTCAAGAAGTTCACTTAGTAGGATTCCTTTGTTTGTTTGCAGAAGGATATCGAGAATTTCGGCTTGTTTTGAGTTTTTGTTCCTTATTTTTTTGCAGTGCTCTTTTAGCTCTTCCCGCGTTTTAGCACGCATGACATACTTTTGCATTTTTTGCTTGTGATTGTTACGAACACTAGGGGGAAGCATTTTAGTAATCACTTTTTGTAAAGGGGCGCAGTAGTACCGACTTACCCAAAGAGCTAATTCGAATAGATCATCAGTAATTAGGGCGTGGGATGAAGTGACACCGGCGATAGGGAGAACTGGTGTAAAATCGGGCTGATCTTTTAGAGAATGGATATAGCCATAGCGTAAAAAGCCTCGGACGGGAATCTGGACGCGTTTCCCTTTCTCAGCAAGCTCTAGCAGGTGGTCGGGAACGCCATAATCGAGCAATTTATTAAGGGATAAATCGATAATGACAGAAGCATATTTTTGATACGACTTATCGCTAGTCATCACGAAGTTGCTCGCAGATTGCGCGCCATAATGCGGGTTTCAGTTTAGGCTCTTTGAGATAGAGCGAAAGATCTGCCAAAAGCAATAAGGGGATTTTGGCAAGATATGCTTTTGCTTGCTTAGGAACTTCTCTATAATGTTGCATGAGTTCCGGGTAGCTGTAAAGGCCGTAGTCACTTGCGATGATTAACTTTAGGTGAGGCAACGAAAGTAGCTGATTCCACTTTTTTTCTTTTTCGACGCGTTGAGCGGAGATCACTTTTGCAGTAGAGTGCTCTTGACTAATGGCATTGGCGACATGAGTTAAAAAGGGAGGGGTTTTGGTGTCAAAGGAGAGGATGGCGATTTCAAAGGTGGTTTGTTTGTAGAGCAGCATTTTTTTTGCTTCCCGATCATCGGGAGGAGTGGGGATAAGTGTGAGTTGGGGAAAGAGTTTTTTCAAGATCTGCTTCACATCATTACAATCCACAGTTGGATGTTCTTTTGGTGGATTCAGTTCGAAAGAGGGTAAGCTGGATTTTTTTTGTGGCTTTTCAGGTTCCACTTTTTTTTCTGTAGGAGGAGGCGCCGTTTCTTTTTTGGGCGCAGGTTCTGCTGGAGCTGCTTCTAATTTCCGAGGCGGTGTTGATACAATTGTTTGAGGTGGTGTTTGTAAAGGAGCTTGAGGTTTTTTTTGTTTTTGAGCTTGAGCTTTAAAAAACGCGAAAGAGTCATCTTCACAGATTTTCCACTCTTTTGGAGAGTGTTCGCGAAGAAGGTAGAGTTTGGTCAAAGCAACCAGTTCACTATAGTTCTCTTTCAGATCGGCAGGGCTCATGGGCGTTGCTCTAGTTCTGCAATTTCTTTTGTTATAGAGGGAATTAAATCGGTAAAGCCTCTACTCATATAACGTTCTGTTAAAAAATCCGTTAGTGAAGTTAGCCCCTCGGGATACATTTGATGCAGGATATTTGTTACAAATTCTGGGTAAAACAGAAGATTCAACTGATGTTTGTGACGTAAAAGAAAATAGATAACATTTTCATCACAGCGAAAGTGGGGGAGTACATGTTTGATATCGTCTTGGAGATGGATCAAATGGTCAATGGATTGCTTGATGTTGAGGTGGATGGCTTCATCAACGTTTTGTTCGTCCTTGGCCATGTGAAGGACATTGAGGCTTTCTAGACAGAGCAGCCATGCTTCGTCAGCATGACGGTGCACACGCATCGCTTCTTTTGTAGGGATATCGGCAGTTTGGGAAAAATAGGCACAATTGTTTTTGAGTTTGGTCAGAATTCCGTCATTGTTTCCTAAAGAAAATAGACGCATGTAATCATGGACTGTACCTGCGAGCTTCTCTAAAGAAACGGCGATAAGGTCATAGCAAATCGAGTGATCTCCTTTGTTTTTGAAGATCCCATTGAGAGCATTAAGCTCCTGATGAGCTGCACTATATTCTGATAAAATGAACTGAAACAGCAGACCGGTATCTTGATGATAAGCCTTAAAACCGCCGTGTGATGTCCGTCTAATATTTTTAAATACCATGGACTCACGATAACAAAATGCAAGGTAAAAGGGGAGAATAATTTTACCGAGCTATCCCCACTGTGCTTCTTTTAGGCTCTTGGGGATTTTCCATGATGAATAGAAAATTCCTTTAACTCTCTCAAAAAAAACTCACAGTGGGAATATCTCTACTCCCCTGTTGACTCCCCTTGTTGCACAGTCCCTTCCGAAGAGCGACGTTGCTCTTCGTTCTTTTTTTGCGGACGGCGTCTTGTCATGGCGCTTTTGGTGCGTTTCGGTAGTTGTATTTTCTTGTTTGCCACTAATCCCCTCCCCTCTACGGATAACATAAGCGGGTAACGCCCACTATAGGAATCGAGGAATAATAATGTAAATAAAAATTTTACTTGATAGAATGGATGTTGATATTCAGTGCTTTGGAATAAAATTTTAAAATAATTTTAAATTATCCAAAGAGGGTGAGTTGAATTTCTTGACTATCGGAGGGTTTCGCTCTTGTCTTTCGTTTTAGTTTTGTAGGCTCAAAAACCTCTTTACGATTGGCGTTTTCCTCCAAATGAACAAGAATGTCCTTGGCTCTCGAGATAACGGGGGTGGGCAGACCGGCAAGTCTTGCGACATGAATGCCGTAGCTTTTGTCAGTTCCTCCCTTCACGATTTTCCTTAAAAAGACGATACGGTCTTCACTCTCGTGTACGGCGACATTGTAATTAACAGCTCCTGGCACTTTCTCTTCGAGTTTTGTCAATTCCCAATAATGTGTTGCGAATAAAGTTTTGGCAAACTTGCCTTGTGTGGTGAGAAGGTACTCTGCGACAGACCACGCAATGGAAATGCCGTCGTATGTGCTTGTGCCGCGGCCAATCTCATCGAGAATAACGAGAGAGCGGGATGTGGCGTTGTGCAAGATGTTTGCGGTTTCGGTCATTTCCACCATAAAAGTTGATTGTCCTCTTGACAGGTCATCGCTTGCGCCAATGCGTGTGAAGACTTTGTCGATGATACCGATTCTGGCTTCTGCTGCCGGAATAAACGAGCCGATTTGCGCCATAATGACGAGGAGTGCAACTTGTCTGATATAAGTGGATTTTCCGGCCATATTGGGGCCTGTAATGATGAGTGCGCGTTGCTCTTGTTGGTCAAGAAGGGTATCATTTGGAACAAAAGGTTCTGTGGAATTCACTATTTCAATAACAGGATGTCTTCCATCTTTAATGCAAAGCATCTGAGAGTCGTCTACAACAGGTCTTAGATAGTCGTTGCGAAGAGCAGCTTCTGCAAGAGATTGCAAGCAGTCCAGTGTGGCAAGTGCTTGAGCCATTTGCATGATCTGTTTGTTGTATTCGATAATTTGGCAGCGTAGGTTGTGGAAGAGTTCGCTTTCCAAAGCCGAGATTTTTTCTTCAGCGTTTAAAACTTTATGTTCATATTCTTTTAATTCTTTTGAAATGTAGCGTTCGGCATTGACTAACGTTTGACGTCTTGTAAAGGTGTCAGGCATCAGATGTGATTGCCCTTTGCTTACCTCAATGTAATAGCCGAACACTCTATTAAAGCCGACTTTGAGAGTTTTGATTCCTGTTTCTTCACGAAGTGCTACTTGGTATCTGGCTATCCACGTTTTATTGTCGATGCAAAGGGCGCGCAGGTCATCGAGCTCTGAGTGATACCCTTCGCGAATCACCTTTCCGTCGCTTAAACGAGCAGGTGGCTCGTCGTTTAACGCGCGCGCGATCAGATTTGTTAGTTCTGGGAGGGGAGTAAGAGTAAAATCACATTGTTGAATCAGTCCGGGCTT
>JAJFMB010000113.1 GCA_021772355.1 Chlamydiota bacterium
TGATATGAGTATTTTCTGAATGATCTGGTTTAGCTTTCCATAATAATTGTTCGATCATCAATTCATGATCTTCTAATCTTTCGACTCCTGATGTTCCATACATTTGCCAATTAAGTGCGACACCGCCAAATTGGTCATAATCTTTTAAAAAATCCTGCAGATTATCTTTTTCAACTGGAACGAGGAACTCATCTGTATCAATAATTGCTAACCATTTCGTGTTCTTCGATGAAATTTTGATCATTCTTTTGTAAGAGCCAATTTGAATATCATGCCAATTTCCATCATGAATTTCTTTTTTGGCATTGTAAATCTCCACAATCCCTTGTTTGATATAAGGATCGAGAACTTGTAAGTAATGATCTTTGCTTAAATGATTCACAAGATAGAAGTGTTCTACCCCTACTAAACGGTGATATTCTATCCATTCTTTGAGATAGGGAGCTTCGTCTCTAAAAATAGCACAAATAGAAAGTTGGTATTTTTTTTTTGTGCTCCTTGCACAAACTTCGTTTGGATGTGAAACGGAGAAAAATGAAATTATAGAGAAAAAAATTAGAAATTTATTCATACTATGAACCGTGCTGAAATTGAATGTATTCGATCTTATGTATAATCATAAAAAAGTGAGATAAACAGCAAGGATTTCTTATGTTAAAAAAAACAATATACTTTTTCTTGTTATTTGTAGTAACTACTACGTTTGGTGATACTTTAGTGGCTCATGAAGCAGTGCAGGAGAGATTATTACTTATAGTAGGTTGCGGTAGAGGTGGCACGAAATATACATCGAAACTTCTGTCAGAAGCGGGGTTAGAGATTGGTCATGAAATGGTAAGAAAAGATGGTTGTTGCTCATGGTTTATGGGAGAAAATTTTGTTAACCCGCATGTTGAAAATAAAAAATATAAATTTACACATACGTTTCATCAGGTGCGCAATCCATTAAAGGTGATTGCATCTACACACAATTTTTTAGACATATCCTGGATATTTATTACCTCACACGTACCAGAAATACAATTAACGGATCCTTTGTTGGTGAGATGTGCTAAATATTGGGTTTATTGGAATATGAGGTGTGAAGCAATTGCGGAATGGACTTATCGCATAGAAGATATTAATGATGCTTTCTATGACATTCAAGATAGGCTTTCGGTAAAGTTAAATCCAAATGCTTTAAAGAAAATATCTAAGGAAACGAATACTCGTCCATACCCTGTTCCAAATATTACTTGGGGATTTTTGAAAAAAAAACTGGATCCTCAGCTCTATCACCAAGTGAAGTTATTAGCAGAGCATTACGGTTATTAATCTTATGACTTTCATCCATTTACGTTTTAGTGATTTGTTGCAGTTTATTAGGCCTGCGAGTCCCCTGTTTGCCTTTGCAGTGCCTTGGCTTGTTGTGTTGATAGGGCAGCAGCTTGCTCTTTGCGGCATTATCGTTCCGGGATATTCTACTTTCTATTGTGTTGTCCTTGGTAATATTTTTACTTCTGTGATTATTTTTTCAGCTTTTATGGTTTTCGATACGAAAAAGAGAGACTACAATTTAGAGGAAATTTCTCTATCCAAAAAGTTTGTTCGTATCACACTTATCGGCATTGCTCTGTTATGTGTTTTTCAGATGCTGCAATTAGTAGTGTGTGGAGGGTTTCCTTTGTTGTGGCTCTTGATGGGAAATGGAAAGACCTACGTCGATTATGGAATCTCTTCTCTAAATGGTCTGCTAAACGCTCTTTATTTAATGGTGACCACAGCGCTGTTTCTTATATGCCTTAAAGAGAGGAAAAAACTGTTTTGGCTTTTACTGAGCTGCTTGTTAATGTTGCCGATCTTGCTGGTGTGCCGCCAGCTCATTATGTGCGTCTTTTTGCAAATATCGTGCTGCCTATTGGTTTATAGACCAAAATCATTAAAGAAAGTTGCCATTGTGTTTTTCATCGTGATGTTTACGTTTGTTGTTCTTGGTAACTTTCGTACGGGTCTGAGTGAATTAGTGACAATCTTGCAGCCGGCTCCAATTGTTCCTGAGTTCTTGCACTCTCTTTTGTGGATTTACGCCTATATTGTGACGCCTTTTAATAATGTGAATGCGGCAATTGATTACATTCAACCATTGGGAATGCCCTTTAATGAATTGACGATGCTTTTGCCAAGTGTTTTACATTCACGGCTGGGGGTGGAAATAGATGCTGCCGGGTTTGAGCTTGTTCATAGGAATATGAATGTTTCTACTTTTTATTTGCCTCTTATTCAGGATTTCGGACAAATTTATGCATTTTTCTTTATGATGCTTGTTCAGGTGTTATTATGTGTTTCATATCGAAAAATTTTTGTGTCACGACATCCTATAGATGTCATTCAGTATGGTGTTCTCTATATGATAGTGGTGCTCTCGATCTTTTCCAATCTCTTGCTATATCTTCCCGTTGTTTTTCAATTGGTGATGATTTATGTCATCCAATTTAGCATTACAAGAAAGCATGGTGTTTTAGTCTTTCAGAGAAGTAAACAGATCTAGTTATGTCAGTAATTGACGCTTAACCACTCTTGGTAGTTCTCTCCGGTAAGAGCATGTAGCCATTCGGTATTATTGAGATACCAGGTGATTGTTTTTCGAAGTCCCTCAGAAAATGAGTGGCGGGGAGACCATTTAAGTTCATTTTTAATTTTGTTGCAGTCGATGGCGTATCTTAGGTCGTGGCCGGGTCTGTCTTTTACATAGTGAATAAGGTTTTTTAGTTCGTTTTCATCTTTGCCGATCATTCTGGCAATATGGGAAAGAATTTGATGGATAAGATCGATATTGGTTAGCTCTGTTTCGCCGCCGATATTATACGTTTCCCCTTTTTTACCGTAGTGGATGAGTTGAACAAGGGCTTCTGCATGGTCATCGACAAAGAGCCAATCGCGCACGTTGATCCCTTTTCCGTAAACGGGGATCTGCTTTCCTTGTAGGCTGTTCAGGATTACGAGAGGGATAAGCTTTTCCGGAAATTGGTAGGGACCATAGTTATTGCTGCAATTAGAGAGGCAAGTTGAAAGGTTATAGGTTTTTGCATAGGCTCTAACAAAGTGATCGGAGGCGGCCTTTGAGGCGGAGTATGGGGAGTTCGGTCGATAGGGAGATGTTTCGATAAAGGTTCCTTCATTTCCTAAAGAGCCGTACACTTCATCTGTCGAGACGTGATGGAAATGAATATGTGGGTTTAAACGGACTGTTTCAAGAAGATTAAATGTGCCTATGACATTTGTTTCCACAAAATTTCTTGGTCCGTGAATGCTTCTGTCGACATGGCTTTCTGCGGCAAAATGGATAATGGTGTCGATCGCATGTTCTTGGCATAGGTGTTCGAGAAGAGCTTGATTTCTGATATCGCCCTTTTCAAAGATATAGCGAGAATCGTCTTGGATCTCAGTGAGATTTTGTAGATTGCCGGCATAGGTTAGAGCATCTAAATTGACGCAGGTGCCACTAAAATCTTGCTTGAGTAGCGTCCGAATAAACGCAGACCCGATAAAGCCTGCTCCCCCGGTAACTAACAGATTTTTAAATTTGCGCAGCTGCTGCATAACTGTTTTTTTCCTGCATTTTATGGGCTCTCAGCATCTCGGCGAGGGCTTTTTTCCATGTTCGGGGTTTTTGTCCGAGCTCTTCTTCAATTTTTGCTGTATCGAGTACAGAGTAGAGAGGTCTTTTAGCAGGAGTGGGGTATTCGACAGAGGTTATTGGGGTAAGTGTTTTGAGAGTGAACGGATAGCCAAGAGAAAGGCCGTACTGGTAGATCTCTTTGGCAAAGTCATGCCAGTTTGTCTTACCACTATTAGCAAAGTGAAAAACGCCGGTTTGGTTGAGCATAGCGACTGCAGCTAAGGCTAGGTCGTGAGCGTAGGTGGGGCGTCCTATTTGATCGCTAACAATATTTAGAGATTCTTTTTCCTGCATAAGTTTTAGCATGGTCAGCACAAAATTTTTGCCATAGAGTCCAAAGAGCCACGATGTGCGAATGATACAAGCGTGGGGAGTATGTGCTAGCAAAGCCTTTTCCCCCTGCCATTTAGAAAGTCCATAGATGCCCAATGGGCTAGTAGAGTCTTCCTCTTTGTAGGGTTTTTTTGCTGCCCCATCGAAAATATAGTCGGTGGAAAAATGGATGATCGGTAGAGAAAATTCTTTGGAGATGAGCCCCAAATTTTCTGATCCTGTTACGTTAATTTTTTTGGCAAGTTCAGGCTCGCTTTCAGCAGCATCAACCTGAGTGTAGGCGGCGCAGTTAATAACATGAGTGATCTTTTCTTGATTTACAAATTCTCTGATCGCTTCCAAGTCGGCGATATCGACATCGAGAACATCATTGCCAATGTGAGAAATTTGTTTTTCATTTAAGACATCTAGTAAATGTTTTCCCAACATTCCGGCGGCGCCGGGCACCCAAATTTTCATATTTTACTTCCTTATCAACAACGTTTCAAGATCTCTAAAAGAGGGGTTTTGTTTATCGCGTTCAGAGCAGACGACTTGATCCAAAGGCCAGCGGATAGCAACATCGGGATCGTCAAAGCGAAAACCTTTTTCATGCTGTGGATCATAGACTGTGCTTACTTTGTACATCACATGGGCATGGTCGCTGAGAACACAAAAGCCGTGGGCAAAGCCGACCGGGACAAAGAGTTGCTGGTGTGTCGTCCCATCGAGGACAACTCCCTCCCACTGTCCGTAAGTGGGCGATTCTGGTCGTATATCAACGGCAACATCAAAAATTTTCCCTTGGGCGCACCGTACTAATTTGGCTTGTCCCGGTTCGCTTTGAAAATGCATGCCGCGAATACACCCTTTGCTGGAATAGGAGTGATTATCTTGTACAAATGAACATGTAATGCCTGCATCGCGGTATCGTTCTTCACGAAATGATTCGAGAAAAAAACCGCGGCTATCGGGAAAAATGTCCGGGATAATAAGTTTAAGACCTTTTAGCTTTAATTCTTGAATTTTCATTCCACACTCGCGATTTGTTTTAGATACTTACCATAGGGGCTTTTGCCAAGGGCTTTGCTATGCTTGAGTAATTTTTCTCGTGATATAAAACCCTGTCTATAGGCAATTTCTTCTAAGGAAGCAATACAGTTGCCTTGCCTCTCTTCGATCACTTGAACAAAGAGATTGGCCTGCATAAGACTCGCATAAGTCCCGGTGTCTAACCACGTGAAACCGCGTCCCATTACGTTGACGTACGCCTGATCTCGCTCTAAATAAACTTTATTAACATCTGTGATTTCGAGCTCTCCCCGCGCAGATGGTTTAAGTTGTGAAGCAATGGAAACGACGTCGTTATCATAAAAGTAGAGGCCGGTCACGGCGATATTTGATTTGGGATGCTTAGGCTTCTCTTCGATAGAGAGTACCTTGCCTTGTTTGTCCATTTCCACTACGCCGTAACGTTCGGGGTCTTTAACTTCATATCCGAAAAGGGTAGCGCCTTTGGAGCGTTTTTTTGCTTCATCAAGTAAAGGGCAGAGGTGGTTTCCATAAAATATGTTATCACCCAAAATCAGACAGACAGGGTCTTGACCGATAAAGTCTTTTCCTATGATAAAGGCTTCAGCAAGTCCGTTAGGTTGAGGTTGTTCCGCATAACTTAAACTGATTCCAAATTGAGAACCGTCTCCGAGAAGTTTTTGAAATTGGGGGAGGTCGTGCGGCGTGGAGATAATGAGGATCTCTTGAATTTTTGCCAGCAGCAAGACAGACAAAGGATAATAGATCATCGGTTTGTTATAAATGGGGAGTAGCTGCTTTGAAATAGCTAAGGTAAGGGGATGCAAACGCGTTCCGCTTCCTCCGGCTAAAATAATCCCTTTCATACTTATCCTTCGTACAGAGTGATTGGGCATGATAGCTTCCTCTTCCGATTTAGTCAATCGTCAGGAATACCTTTTCATTTGCAGCAAGTGAGGCAATTATCACTATAAGAAAAATCTCCCGTCGGTTATCATATTTTTATGATTCCCGATATTAGCATCATTATTCCTTTCCGCGATCAAATTACTTTATTGCAGCAATGTCTTGATTCGTTAGTAAAGATTTTGGATGACAATAAGATTGAAGTTATCTTGTTAAACAATCGATCGAAACAAGAGGAAGTGGCACGCTTAATTCTCCCGAAGGAAATACCAACTCAACTCATTGATGCGAATATTGACTTCCATTTTCAAAAGCTAATTAATCTCGGAGCGCGTCATGCCAAAGGGCGCTTTCTACTGCTTCTGAACAGTGATATTATTTTTACAGATGACTCGAAGGGGTGCTTCAAGAGCATGTGCGATTTGGCCGCTCAAGAAGAGGTGGGGGCTGTTGGTCCTTTGCTTCTTTATCCTGATGGCACGATTCAACATGCTGGCGTTGTCGTGGGAATGAATGGCTATGCCGATCACTTATATCGCGGTTGGTCCTTTCAACAGGCAGAAAACTTCCCTTTTCACTCTCCTAAAGAAAACAGATTTGTTTCTGCTGTCACGGCGGCTTGCTTGATGGTGGAGAAAAAAAAGTTTGAACAGATTAACGGCATGGATGAGAGGTTTATAGTCTGTGGGGGAGATGTTGACTTGTGTATTCGTCTGCACCAAGCAGGTTATCGCAATGTGTATGTGGGCGAGGTTAGTCTTGTGCATCTCGAATCGAAAACGCGCGACCCTTATGCTATTCCTAAGGTTGATTTTACCGAGAGCGAACGCTCTTATGGTGATTTCTTAAAACAGCACGAAGGAAGAGATCCTTACTATCCTGAGCCATTGCCTTTGAAGCACGTTCCTTATTCATGGAAGCGAAAGCTATTGAGTTTTGCTCAAGAGAAGATAAAGAGTATAAAAAAGTTAGGAAGTAAGATCAAGCGTCATTTTACTAGTTCTTATCATGAACCTTTTGAAAAGGTCCTCGTAGATCTCTGGATCAAGTGTCGACAGAGGGTGTTCTCTTCTAAACGTAGTTTTTTAAGGAACATATCTGTAGATAGCCTCAAGGATAAGCATGTGCGTCGCCTGCCCACTGTGAGTACGTACCCTTTGACGGCAGAACCCCGTCTTAACATTTTGGTGCCAAGTCTACTAAGGAAAGATATCTTTGGTGGAATTGCGACGGCGTGTTTGATTGGATTTGCTTTTCAAATGCGTCACCCTGAGACAAAGCTGCGCTTTCTTCTGACAGATAGAGGAGGAGATCCTGCTGCACTTAGAGACGTCATGCACAAATATTTTGGTGATCGCGCTCAGAATGTGAGCTTTGAAATCCAGGATGTGACATCAGGGGACTGTCGGCCCGTTTCGATTCATCAGCAAGACTATTTTTTTACGACTGCGTGGTGGACATGTCATCAAATCGAGCATCTTTGCCAAAAAAGACCATTTTTTTATCTCATTCAGGATTTTGAACCGGGATTTCATGCTTGGGGAGATGATTACGCAGCAGCTTTGAGTACTTACCATCTTCACCATGTTCCTATTTTTAATTCACTTCTACTAAGAGATTTTTTTCTTGATCAGCGGCTTACGACAAAAGAGAAAAGTTTGTGCTTTGAACCTCTATTCAGTTTTAACCCCGTGAAGAGAAAGAGAGATAAAGAAAAGAACGTTTTGTTTTTTTATGGCAGGCAAAGTGTCTCTCGTAATTTATTTAAAACGGGTGTGTGTGCAATAACAGAAGCGCTGAAACAAGGGGCATTTCAGGAGGGTGAGTGGGAATTTCTTTCGGCAGGAGAGGATCATCCCGATGTGGTATTATCACCAAATGCCGTACTAAAATCTGTCGGTAAGCTCACGTTAGAAGGATACTGGGAACTGCTCAGCCGTGTTGATGTTGGATTGTCATTGATGTTATCACCCCACCCTAGTTATCCACCGTTGGAAATTGCCTCTTCCGGAGCTATTTGTGTGACGAACACTTTTGCAAACAAGGATCTGAGCAATTATTCAACAAATATTATTTCATGTAAACCGAGTATTTTTGCTATTGCGGATGGTTTGAAACAGGCATGCGAAAAGCTGAGAGGGGAAATACAACAAGAACCTGTGACACTGAGAAATGAGATTCAAACTGTTTTAAAGCCCATTGTGGAAGGCGTTTATGGAATCATGCGAAATAATCATTGAGGCCGGAAAGCGGAAAAAAGGGTATTTGAAAGAACTCGTTTCTTTTGGGGAACTTATTTACTTTTTTTCGTGGCGGGACACCATTGTCAGGTACAAACAAGCTTTTTTTGGGATTTCATGGGCGCTGATTCGCCCTTTACTCAACATGGCAGCATTTGCTTTTTTCTTTGGCCGTATTGCTAACTTACCTTCCGATCATGTCAATTATTGCCTTTTTGTATTAGCTGGGATGCTGCCGTGGCAGTTTTTTTCTAATACAATCAGCGAAACATGCATGTGCTTGATCAATAATAACGAACTGATACTAAAGGTTTATTTTCCTAGGATGATCCTCCCTTTTAGTCAGGTGATCGTACAATTGATTGATTACTTGATTAATTTTACCCTAATAATGGTTTTAGTGCTGGTGATGCGAGGTGTTTCCCTTGCGACACTCAGCCTTCTTCCTTTTTGTTTCGTGTTGAATATTGCCTTGTGTTTTGGAGCGAGCCTATGGTTATCAGCACTCACTCTACGTTATCGGGATGTGCGCTTTCTCATTCCTTTTATGATGCAATTCGGGATGTTTGTATCTCCCGTCGGTTATGGTACTTTTATGATCGCGGGGCCGCTGAAATGGCTCTATTATTGTAATCCCATTGTGGGGATCATTGACTGTTATCGGTTTGCCTTTTTTGGAATTAAGCATGCTGATTTTTTTGCCTCATTGGGGATTTCGATCACAGTGACGATGGCGATATTAGTGTCCGGGTGGTGGTTTTTTCGTCGGCTGGAAAGTACTTTTGCGGATAAAATATGATTACATTTGAACACGTTGGGAAAAACTATAAGCTGTTTCATAAAAATAAGGATTTTTCCACCCTAGTCGAAACTCTTTCCGGGCTTGCACGTGGCTTATTTACAAAAGCTGATAAGGACCAGTACGAAGAATTTTGGGCTTTGAAAGACATTAATCTCAGGATTGAGGAGGGTGATCGTGTCGCCTTGATCGGAAAAAATGGCGCCGGGAAATCCACACTACTAAAGCTTATTTCACGCATCACTGACCCGACAACGGGAAAAATTAAAATCCGTGGTCGTGTTGCAAGTTTGCTAGAAGTGGGGACGGGGTTTCATCTTGAATTAACCGGTCGGGAAAATATCTTCCTTAATGGGGCAATCCTAGGAATGAGTAGAAAAGAGATTGTGCGGAAGTTTGACGAGATCGTTCACTTTTCTGAAATGGAAAAATTCCTGGACACTCCGGTAAAGCGTTATTCCAGTGGAATGATGACTAGGCTTGGCTTTGCCGTAGCAGCGCACTTAGATCCAGATATCTTTATTGTTGATGAAGTGCTGGCAGTGGGTGATCAGCAGTTTCAAGAGAAGTGTCTCAATAAGCTGAATAAAATTGGGAACGAAGGACGAACGATTATTTTTGTAAGTCATAATATAGGATCTGTTCTCTCGTTGTGCACAAAAGGCTTTGTTCTTGAAAAAGGGCAAATTGCCCATGCAGGGCCTATCGACACCTGTGTCAATGCCTACTTAAATTCTTTTGGGAGTCAAAAGCATCTTTGGAAGGGAAATGTCGGGGATGAGCATATCCGTTTTTATGGTGCAGCGTTAGTTAATGAGAATATGAATAAGTTTCTTTCACGAAGAGGAAAAATTAGTCTTGAAATTGACTATGAAATCCTTCAGCCAAATAGTCGTCTCATCGTAGGTTTTGGAATCTGGAATAAGCGCAATCAAATGCTAGCAAGAGCGCATACCATCGATGATCCCCTTAACCCCCATAAGTTTCAAAAGAAAGGGCGTTATACGCTATGCTTCCCTATTGATGGCGATAGTTTGCATGAGGGGGAATATCTGGTGAAAATCGAATGTTTTCTTCACAACCGCAAGGTGATTACGAAAGAAGACATTGCTCTTCAACTGTCGGTACTAACTGAAGATGTGAAGTTTGAATGTACTCAGATGGATCGGCATGAATGCGTATCATTAGGTCACCACTGGCAACTTGTCTCAAAGGAGAGCCATGATTGATGTCTTAATGGCGACATATAATGGTGAAAAATATGTGGAGCAGCAGATCCGCTCCATTCTGCAACAGACCTATCGAGATATCCATCTGTATATTCGTGACGATCACTCAACAGATAACACCCCGGCTATCTTAGAGACTCTTGCAGACAAATATTCCTATAAAATCACCCTGATCAAAACAGAGGGAAGGTTGGGTATACAGCAAAATTTTTCCTCGCTTATGCACTATTCAAAATCCGACTATCTAATGTTCGCAGATCAGGACGATGTGTGGTTTCCGGAAAAGGTGGAAAAAAGCTTAGAAAAAATGAAGACTCTGGAAAAGCAGTATGGACAGGAAACTCCTTTGCTTGTCCATACCGATCTTGTTGTTGCGGATCACCAACTTAAACCTATCGCCCCTTCTTTTTGGAAGTTTACGAATTTAACTCCAAGGAACCCGCATCCCCTCAACCGCATGATCGTACAAAATGTTGTGACAGGCTGCACAATGTTGATGAATCGCTCTTTAAAACAATGGGCTTATCCCATTTCAGAGCATGCCGTGATGCATGACTGGTGGATAGCCTTGGTTGCTTCTGCGTTTGGTCAGGTTGCGCATCTTGATGCCCCCACACTTCACTATCGCCAACATGGAAAGAATAATCTAGGCGCTATGAAATACACCCTAATGAATTACCTTATGAAGGACATTCGAAGAAGGTTGAACACTTCTTTTCGGCACACGCATAGTCTTCAACATGCGCAAGTCAAAGATTTTTATGAACGCTTTCAAAAAGATTTTGATTCTCGGCAAAAAGAGATGCTCAAATGCTATTTACAATTACCCACGAAGGGGTATTTCTTAGGAAGGAGGGATATCATTCGGCACCGTTTTTACAAAAACGGATTCTTACGCCTTATTGGCTCGATCATTTTTCGCAAGCAGCCTTGAACTCCTCAATAATCTTTGATAAGAGATTCTTTGACTATCTGATATCCGAGTTTTTTCTTTGTTAAAACTTTTATCTTATTTTAAATCGGTGACATCACTGCAAATTTCCGAAGGCGTTGGGGAGGTGGTGGATGATGTCCGAGGCAAGCATGCAGTAGGCTGTCTCTTCGGATTCGGCGTATTCGCCGGCGAGGCCATGTAGGTAGACGCCGAGCTTAGCGGCCTTATAGGGTGTGAGCCCTTGGGCAAGGAGAGCGGCGAGAACACCGGTGAGAACATCTCCGCTGCCGGCAGTTGCCATGCCGGGGCTGCCCGTGGGGTTAACTAGGCAGGGTTCAGTCGGATGAAAAATAAAGGTGGGACCTCCTTTCAGGACGAGGGTGATGTCGTGCTTTGTTGCATATTCCTGACAAATATTGAGAAACTCTTTATCAAGAGGTCTTTTCTGCGGCTCTTTTGGATTGAGAAGTCGTGCCATTTCACCGTGATGA
>JAJFMB010000114.1 GCA_021772355.1 Chlamydiota bacterium
GTGGTCACAAAAACATTTTTGAGTCGATGAGTCGCGCTCACTTCGTGTACCAGCTTCTTACCTTCAATCAACACACTTTGGGAAGTTTGTCGATACACACGGCTTTTGCGCAATTTTGCAAAATGTTTCACTAAATTATTCTGTACACTAGTAATTTCTTGCATTAGTGATGAGGCCAATGAGGTGTTTGTTTGAGTAAAGCAATCACTTTTTCGGAGTCATCGCAATTTTGTTCAATAGCAATTCTTTCAGCAGCTGCAAGCAAGGTCCCCATCTGTTTTCCGGGAAAAATATTGTGCTTTTGCAACTCTGCGGCCGTTACTAAAGGTGTTTTTTGTGCCACCCTTGCGATATGAGAACTTAGGCGTTGTTTTCTGTTTTCATGGCGCGCATAAAAAGTAGCAGGGTCTGCCAACTTTGCGGCATAAACGTCTAATATCAAAGAAGCAGAAGGGTGACCAAAGAAATGCGCCCAAGCAACATCATCTTTACTTTCATCCTGAAGCAGATGGCGGGAATGATGGGCAAACTCAACCATCTTTGCATCGCGATTGCTCACTTTCAAATGCTGACACACCCCGATTAACTCCTTCAGTGATGCCTCAGGAAAAAGCTCCATAATGTATAATATGGTAGGACATGTTTTTGGAAAGCGAGAAAATGGGGCTACCCGCTCTTTGATCTCATTCAGTGTCACATTTTGGAAAGCAGGAAAGATCTCGGTTAGCAAGCCCAACCGATGCAATTCGATGAATGCGTTATCAGCATGAGGATAGTGTGTGATTTTCGTAAATTCTTGCCAAACGCGCTCCATCGCAACTGCCGGAAATAGCGTATTAGCATTTTTCTTGATCGCTTCTTGTGTTTGACTGTCCATATGAAATTCAAAGCGCGCGGCAAAACGTACTGCTCTAATCATCCGAAGACGGTCCTCGGAGAAACGGTGAAAAGGATCGCCTATCGCGCGGATAACTTTTTTTTGAATGTCTTCCATCCCCTGTACAAAATCGATAATTGCATGCGTCAAGGGATCGTAAAACATACCGTTGATGGTGAAGTCACGTCGTTTCGCATCTTCTTCAGCAGTTGTGTAAGCAATTTTTTTAGGACGGCGACCATCTTCATACTCAATATCTTCTCGGAAGGTGGATACTTCAAAATGATGGCCCTCTTGCACGACAACAACGCTTCCAAATGCAATACCAACACATATCGTTTTAGGAAAAAGATCTGTAATGATCTCGGGTTTTGCATTTGTAGCGATGTCAATATCTGAAGAGGGATGTCCCATAACGTGATCACGCACCCATCCTCCGACGAAATACGCAACATAACCCTCTTGAACTAACTTTCTTACAACCTCTGTGGCGAGCTCTAATGCTAACATACACTAAGAATATACCCCTATATCTCAAACACTGTCAACAGCTTAAGGAAAATTGTTAAATTTAAAAATTATTATTGACAAACAAACGGAATTGGCGTTTTTTGAAGATATAAGATCAAACACCGTACAGAGAAAGCTAGGAGTCTAAAAATGAAGAACAACCGTATCAAAACAAAAGAGCGCGCCTTAGAAATTCCTACGCTTGCTCGCTACATCCTATCCGTTCATCATTACGTGACTGTTTTTTTTTCTCGTCTCGTTGACATCACCCCTTTGATCACACATAAAGGGGAGCTAAGAAATCAGCTCTTTTACGTTGAACAGACTGTCAATCAGCATCTTATGGCTCTTCCGGCTCTAATTTATGACCATGTTCAAGAGATCACAGCTAAAATCTATCAAAAGAATGTACACTAAGTAACGACAACGGGCTTTAGTTAAAGTCCGATGGAAGGGGAGGAATTATGTTAACGCCATTCAAATTGAACGTGCATCCCCAAGAGGGATATTATCCTGATCCTCTGAATGCAGAAAAATGCGAGATAGAGCAGCGGATCATAGAAGTGTACGATCTCATCGGAGGTTATTGTCTTTTGGAATTTGAAGACATCCCTTTTGTCCCCTATACAGAACTCGATAAGTCGGTCGTCAACATCTATAGAATCCTGGGCATTAATGAGGAATAAGAGATATACTCACGCTTTTTAAAGGCCATTTCTACACGGCCGTTTTTAAGTGAGTTTTATTTATGTCCTCTGTCATTCACGTCCTAGATGACCATACGATTAACAAAATTGCTGCCGGTGAGGTGATAGAAAACCCAGCCTCCGTTGTCAAAGAACTTGTAGAAAATGCCATCGATGCCAAGGCAACTGCAATCACAGTTGAAATTACAAGCGGCGGTCGTCAACTGATCCGCGTTTCCGATAATGGCTGCGGCATGAATGCCGACGATGCTCTTTTATGTTTAGAGCGACATGCCACATCTAAACTACGTCAAATTGAGGACATTCATACAATCGGTTCCATGGGTTTTCGCGGCGAAGCTATTCCCTCCATCTCCTCCATTTCTAAATTTATGCTTCTCACCTGTCCCCAAGAAAAACCGGATACGGACGCTACCCTCGTCCTCGTCGAAGGGGGACGTATCCTCAAGTGCTCCCCTTCAGTCCGCTCTCCGGGAACGACGATTGAAGTGAAATCGCTTTTCTTCAATGTTCCGGTGCGCAAAAAATTTCAACGCTCCCCCACCTATGATGCCAACGAAATACTAAAAGTGATGCAACGAATTTGTTTGGCGTACCCCGAAATCTCCTTTCAGTTGATTAGCAATCAGAAGCATCTTCTCTCCACGCAAAACAGCTCCTCATCTGCTTTTTCCGAACAGTTAGGGAACCGCATTCAAGATCTTTTGGGAGAGGATTTTTTCACTTCCTTATTTCCCATCGATGAAAATCGCGATGGCATTCACCTTCAAGGATTCATCGGCTACCCCCAACAACATCGCCCAAACCGTTCAGGACAATTTCTATTTATCAATCATCGCTGCGTATACTCTTATTTGGTCAGTCATGCGATAAAAGAAGGTTATGGACACGCCCTCCCCACCAATAGGCATCCTATTTTTGTACTGCATCTCACAATGCAAAAGGATTCTGTGGATGTCAATGTCCACCCGCAGAAACGGGAAGTGCGCCTCCAACAAGAATCACAATTTCACGACATTATTTTTGCAAGCATTGATCGGGCTCTTCAAGGTGTAGGACTCATAAGTGAAGAAGACTTCACTCTAGATATTCCCCCTTCATCCTACACGCCGGTTGAACAAAAAATTTCTTTTCCCGAAATCGTGATTGAAGAACCAAAAGATATTTCCGCCCAACCGTTACTGCTTTCGGAACCCGAAAAAGAGACATACAACATTCCCTCAGTCCTTGCCACAATTCCACGCTACACCTTAATCTCCGGAGAGGGACAAGGAATAACAGTCGTAAATCAACGCGCAGCCCACGCACGCATCATCTTTGAAAAACTTTCGCAAGACAACACAACGCCTGCCTCACAGGTACTTCTACTTCCACATACTCTCGATATAACCCCTTCTGACGCCGCACTTCTAAGAGAGAACCTGAACGAACTAACCGCTATGGGATTTGAAATTCAAGATCTTGGACAGCACACCTTTGTGGTGCACGCTATCCCGCAAATTCTTCAAAATGAGCCTATAGAGGCTCTTCTCTTTGATATGCTGCACGAAATGCGCCACTACGGAAATATCGTAGAGAAAGAACGAAAAAAAAGGCTCGCGTTATCAGCTGCGCAAAAAGCCCTTCCACGCACGCAACACCTATCTCGGCAGGAAGCTCAATCTTTTATTACCCAATTAATGCATTGCCAAAACCCCACACAATGCCCTTTGGGTAGGCCCACAATGAGCACTCTGAGTCAAGAAGATTTAGCAAAAAGGTTTTAGATATGACGCACATCAATCGACTTAAAAAACTGCAACAACGCTTTAAAGAACAGAAATGCGATGCCCTACTCATCAGCCATCCCACCGATCTATTCTACTTAACCGGCATTTCTCTTTCTGCAGGAAAACTCCTCGTCCACACACACGGGTCAATGCTCCTTGTCGATGCCCGCTACTACGAACTTTGCCAAAAATCAAGTCCTTTTCCCGTTTCCCTCTCTACAGAAACTTCCTTAAACAAGCTCTTGGACCACCCCGATTACACTTTCATCAAAAAAATTGGCTTTTGCCAAGACCTAGTTACCTATCAAAATTATAAATCATTGCAAAAAGAACTGAACCGCATTCGCACACGCAAAATCACACTAAAGCCCCTTGACAATCCCATAATAGCGTTGCGCATGATCAAAGATGAGCAGGAATTAGATCTTTTACGGAAGGCTGCAAAACTTGGCTCTTCCGGCTATGATTATCTTTGCGATCTTCTGAAAACCGGGATATCTGAGGCAGAGCTTGCTATAAAGCTTGAAATTTTTTGGAAAGAAAAAGGGGGCAAAGCACTTGCCTTTGATCCTATTATTGCATTCGGCGCCAACAGCTCGATGCCCCATTATCAAACAAGCACTGCCAAACTTAAAAAAGGGGATGCCGTACTGATGGATATCGGCGTTAACCTTTGCCACTACCATTCCGACATGACCCGCACGGTATTTTTCGGGGAACCTAAAGCAAAAATGCTTGAAATTTACACTATTGTGCTAGAGGCTCAGCTTGCAGCCTTAAAAAAATGCAAACCCGGCACACTTGTAAAAGATCTCGACAGAACCGCCAGGGACCACATCGCAAAAAAAGGGTATGGGGAGCATTTCACTCATAGCTTAGGACACGGAATTGGACTCGACGTCCATGAAGGACCGCTCCTTAACAGTAAAAGCCCCCATAAAGACTACTCGCTTCAACCGGGTATGGTCATCACCATTGAACCCGGTATTTACCTCCCCGGCATCGGCGGCGTCCGCATTGAAGACACCGTCATCATCACCGAAAAAGGGCACGAGAACCTTACCAATCGAGATAAATCACCCCTTCAATTGTGATGTGACATCAATCGCGGTTTGCTTACCCGACGTACTCGCCTTTTTAACCTGATTTCCGTTGAAATCGAACTTCTTCAAGTCGACAACTTTAATACTTTGATCATCATACGTTCTAAAATAGTATTTCAAGTTTTGAGGATCGCGCGCGCAGGTAAACATCGTAAAATCCACCGCTTTTGCATCTTTAAGCGAACTACGTGATACACCTTTTGGGATATCAAATTGATTCAGCAAATGCAGAGTTTGAAAAATCGCTTCCGTCGCATTGCTTACAGGGGAAGATGCAGCAGAAAAAATAGCTGCCCGCACAAATCGGGAAGGAGGTGTAAAATCTCCCGGCAGTCCCACCATGCCTGATCCTTGCCCAAAAGGAGCCAATGTTACAGTTTCAATCGTTATAGGTTTAGCATTGACAGGGGACATGTTGATAAAATTTCTCAAGTTGGTCATCTGCCAATCAAATGTAGGAGAATTAGTGAACACGCCAAGCGGGTTATCATACGTGACCAACTTCCCATCAATCGGTTCTATGACCAAACTTTTGCCACTTTTATCATATACAATGTAGTGAAAAGGTGGCGGCGCATTGCCCCAATCCTTTGAGATGATCGGAACGATCACAACCTCATCCAAGGCCGCTTTCACTTCCTCGACAGTGGCAAACTGTGTGACAATCCAATTTGAAAATTGAATAGGATCAAGTGCTTTACCCTGATTCTCTTTGGTAAGCTCAGTATATTTTGCAAAATCCTGAAAATAGAATGTACCGACTGAAAGTCCTTTTTCATTGATACCATCCATCAAAGCGGGATCATCAAACGTCATAATGCCAACGGAGGCGTATTTTGCTTTGTATGTGAGACCCGGTCCGTTTTGTGTGGTCCCTTTAAGAGGATAATTTCTCGGAATAAAAAGAAGGGATAATTCAATAGGCGTGCCGAATTCTACAGTACGGCCTTGAACAATAGAACCATCAGATGCTCGCACTTTCAAACCGGTACAGGCACTGCACTGTGATGCCGCCATTACTAACGACAAAAAAACAATCCGAAAAATATTTTTCATTTTTCTACTCCACAAGGTTTTGGTAAATCAATTTTGAGTTTCAGAAACGACTGCACGGAGTGAAAAAGCGGCTCTGGAAATGCGTTCCACTCAAACCACTCCCATCCCTCGCATTTATGCGGTTCAATGAGTTCAGGCTCCCCTGAAAATTCTGTCACAAACATAAATAGTGTCACATAGTGCTTACCCTGATCCATAACATCATTTGTCCAAGGGCCTCGAACAATCGTTTTCGCCTGCAGACCTGTTTCCTCTAAAAGTTCCCGAGCGGCACACTCTTCTACAGTTTCTCCGAATTCAAGATGTCCTCCAGGAAACGACCACGTCCCCGCTCCGTGAGCCCCTTTTCTCTTACCAAAAAGAGCCTTGCCATCTCTAATGACAGCTACGCCGACACCCACTCTAGGATTTTTATCGCTATGATCTGTTTGCATACTGGAAAACTATCATAATGAATATTTATAGACAAAATTGTTTTGAAATTGAAAATATCAACTATGCTTTCACCTGAAAACTATCTCATCATTATACAACTTTTCCCTCGTCTTTTGGGTTTTGTATATTTTTTTGCTTTTGGAGCATTTTTGTTTCAAATGAAAGGATTGTTTGGAAAAAACGGTATTCTTCCCGTCGCCCGCTACCTTCACTTAGCAAAAGCTTACTACGGTAAAAAAGCGTACAGAAAAGTGCCTTCCCTTTTTTGGATCAATGCAAGCGATGCAGCATTAATGATAGTGCCTGCTTTGGGAACGTGCTTCTCAATCCTCCTAATTTTTGGGTTTTACCCTGCCATCCTACTACCACTTCTCCTCATTCTCTACCTCTCAATACTCACTGTAGGACAAGATTTCTTAAGTTTTGGCTGGGAATCTCTGCTTATGGAAATT
Source organism: Chlamydiota bacterium (assembly GCA_021772355.1). GTDB lineage: Bacteria > Chlamydiota > Chlamydiia > Chlamydiales > JAJFMB01 > JAJFMB01. Next base: position 6,910 of record JAJFMB010000114.1, read on the forward strand.
ACCTATTTTGCCATTTTAATGAGCCTAACAACAACTCCCAATCTGATGGTGTGGTTTGGAGTGAATGTACTTATTTTCCGTTTTCACTTTCTCGCTGGAGTACTGAAACTTCAAGCCAGCGATCCCAACTGGAAAAACTGGACGGCAATGTGCTACCACTACCAAACACAGCCTATACCCAACATTGCCGCATGGTTTGTCCATAAATTTCCTCGTTGGGTGCATAAGATGGGAACCGCAACCACCTTATTTATCGAAATCGCCGCCCCTTTCCTTGTACTAGGTACCGATGAGATGCGCTTAGTTGCATTTGTTTTTCTTTTCGGTTTGCAATTGATGATTTGGATGACAGGGAATTTTTCCTACCTAAACTACCTTACAGCAGTTTTAGTCACCTTGTTACTAAGTGACAGCTACCTTGCGCCTCTATTCGGCTCGGCTCCCCTACCACTACCAACACCACTTCCTCTTGACATCTTTCTTTCTGTCATCGGCTTATGCCTCATCATTGTGCAATTGATCCGCATTTGGCATCAGTTCTTGGCTCATCCCCTCTTCGACAAAATCCTCAAATGGGTGTGGCCTTACTACCTCGCCCATTGGCACGCTATCTTTGCCCATATGACGACGACGCGCTATGAAATTATCATCGAAGGAAGTGATGACGGCATTACCTGGAAAGAGTACGGCTTTTGGTATAAGCCATCCGAGCTCAATCGACGACCACGCCGCATCGCCCCCTACCAGCCCCGTATCGATTGGCAAATGTGGTTTCTCCCCTTCACTTACTACGAGCAAGCTGACTGGTTCCAGAGCTTTCTTGAAAAACTTCTAGCAGGCTCTCCGCATGTTCTTAAGCTTATCCGCCACAACCCCTTTCCAAATAAACCTCCTCGTCACATTCGTTCTCTCACCTACATCTACGAATACAACGATATCAAAACAAAAAATGCCACCGGCAACTGGTGGAAGCGTACATTAGTAGGAAACTACTCTCCCATAATTAGCCATTACTCTAACCCCGAAGAGTATCCATAGAACCCTTTGCCAAAGATATTTTTTTTAAACAGTTCCTATTAAACAGCACATTTTACCTTCATTGGTATCATTTATTTTTCTGGTATTAAATCCTCGGATGCGAAAAAATGCAGTTCGTTTTCCGTAAGGAATTGGTCTGATGATAAAATTTCATCAGAGCTTTCAAAACCACAACAGGAGATAACATATGAAACTAGGACGTTTTTTCATTTCAATGCTATTAGTACCTCTTTTCGTAATGACTTCAGGCGTTTACGCTGAAGACACAGACAACGAAGGTAAAGATCAAGAACAAGCTTTTGAAGTCGAAGGCGTATACCGCTGTGCTGACAACGATGGCGAAGATCAAGAAAAGCCTTTAGAAGTTGAAAGCGGATGCCGCTGCAAAGGAAAAAAGAAGTAATTTCTTAATTTCCAGGGGAGGTGAATAACCTCCCTGCTTGAGGCTTTGTTACTCTATTATTTGATAAGATTATTGACGCTATAATGAAAATAATCATACATTATTATTTTTAATAGAGTGTAAAAATGTTCAATTTCCGCCAAAAAATCTTCATTAGCTATCTCGCTCTTTTTTTAGTCTTTCTTGTGCTCGTTTTTCCTTTTGCCTCGCAAACAGTAAAAAAAATCACTGCTAAGGCCATGGAGGACCGTGCCTCAGAGCTCATCCAGCGAATTCAAAAGGCCCCTAATAACGAAGCACTTATTCGTCGTTTAAAGGACCAAAAACCAGCTATTTTTTTTAGGGTAAGCGTAATTGACAATGATAAAAGGGTTCTTTACGACTCACATACAAAGCGTTTGCTGGGCGAACAATTTAGTCAGGAATACATTGTTGACCACCCGGAAGTGTTGCAAGCTTTTCAACGGGGACTCGGCTATCATGTGGGTTACTCTGAGCTTTTAGGTCAAAAATTTGCCTATATGGCCAAAGCGTTTGATTTTCACGGGAAACGGTATGTGATCCGCACCGCCTTTCCTTATGAATATGTCTCTGAGCTTTCTCATGACTTCGAAATGGGCTTTTTAGGCCTTTCCGCTGCCGTTCTCCTTTTATTTAGTGTGATGACATGGTTTATCATCAATCACTTGACAAGACCGATTCAACAAATCATAGAAGCTGTAAGACCCTATCAAAAAGGGCTCACCACAACCATCCCTGAGATAGAGCTATCATCTGTAAACCCATCCGATGACTTCGGGAAACTCGCCTTCACATTAAATTCCCTCTCTTCCAAAGTGCAAAAACATATCGACACCTTAACCCACGAGCGTAACGAAAAAGAGTCTGTCTTAGAAGCGTTGACAGAAGGTGTGATCGCTGTGGAAGAAGATATGAAAGTGATCTACGCCAACTCCAGTGCGCTTAGTCTCTTAGGACTTAAACAGCAAGAGCTTCTAGAGAAGAATTTAGGCGATATCCAGCAGATTAAATGCTATGAACTGCTCGAGCAGTGCCAAAAAGAGCATAAGATTTTAACAGATACACTCGTCATCAAAAAACCGCGGAAAAAAGAGTATATCGATCTCATCGCAATTCCCAAAAAACAAGAGAGCGGTGCCATCTTAGTGATGCAAGACAACTCTGTACAACATAAGCTTCTGGAAATGCGCAAAGATTTTGTCGCCAACGCCTCACACGAACTCAAAACACCGATCACGATTATAAGCGGTTTTGCCGAGGCTCTTCATGACAATCCTGATCTACCCCCTGAAAAAAATCTTGAAATCACAGATAAGATCACAAGAAACTGTGAAAGAATGAGCACTTTAATTAAAGACCTTCTCACTCTTTCCGACATCGAAAATATTCCTGAAACGCGCTTAATGGAGTGCGATCTCTCCGCGCTAATGAGAACAGTTTGTCCTATGGTAAAGGATGTGTTTTCCGATGCCAACATCACCTTAAAAATCCCTCCAGAGCAGGATATGCACATTATCGGTGATAACAATCTCTTGATCATGGCCTTTCTAAATTTGGTAGAAAATGCAGCAAAATATTCTCCTGCCCCCGCTCAGATCACTATCTCAATGCGACAGAAAGAGGAGTGGATAAAAATCAAAATTGCCGATCAAGGATATGGAATTCCGCCTGAGGATCTAGAACATATTTTTACTCGCTTCTATCGCGCCGACAAATCCCGTTCCAAACAGATCGGAGGGACAGGACTCGGTCTTTCTATTGTCGAGTTGATCATACAAAAACACTTTGGGCATATCAAAGTCCAATCAGAAGTAGGAAAAGGAACGACTTTTACCATTTCACTACCCATCAAAAGAGATACCCATTAATGAACAGGTTCATCTCAATATGATTTTTTTTTCACGTAAGAAAAAGATAGCTTTTTCAGGAAAAACACGCTAACGTCCTAATAGAATCTTGAATGGATTAATATTTCTATGTCTTTTGATTTAAATGAGTTAAGCGAAACTATTCAAACAGTTAACCGCAAGTTCAATGTGGCGCAAGAAGAGATGAGCAAAGTCATCGTCGGACAAAAAGAGGTAATTGAACGTCTTTTTATCGCACTTCTCTGCGACGGACACGTTTTAATTGAAGGACTTCCAGGTCTTGCTAAGACAATGATGATTAATACGTTAGGAAAAGTGATCGATTGTCAATGTAAACGGATTCAGTTCACACCGGACTTGCTGCCGGCGGATTTAACCGGCACATCGATTTATAATCCTAAAGATGGGACATTTAGTGTCAGCAAAGGACCCATTTTCACCAATCTGCTCCTTGCAGACGAGATCAACCGCGCTCCTGCAAAAGTGCAATCGGCTCTTTTAGAGGTGATGCAAGAGCGGCAGGTTACGATTGGGGGAAATACCTTCAAAACAGAAGATCCCTATCTCGTACTCGCAACGCAAAATCCCATCGAACACGAAGGGGTGTATCCTCTTCCTGAAGCGGAAATCGATCGCTTTATGTTAAAGCTGCAAATGGACTACCCTAGCATGGAAGAGGAGAAAGAGATCATAAACCGTATGGGAACTCTCGGAGCCATCCCCGAGCCGCAAACAATCCTGCATGCTAATGAGATTAAGGAGGTTCGCCCCCTTATCGATCGAATTTATATCGATGAGAAAGTCATTGAATATATCCTCTCCCTTGTTTTCGCCAGCAGAAATCCTCAAGAATTTGGAGTAGATATCGAAGGCTTAGTGATGCACGGCGCTTCGCCTCGAGCAAGTTTAGCTTTAACAGTTGCGAGTAAAGCCTACGCTTTTCTCCAAGGGCGTGCTTATGTTACGCCTCATGATATCAAGCACATCGGCTACGATGTCCTACGGCATCGCATACGCCGCTCCTATGAAGCAGAATCAGAAGAGATATCACCTGACGACATCATCGATCGAATTTTTGAAACCATCCCTGTACCTTAAATATGAAAACTCTTGATATCTTCAAGAAGATTAGAAAGATTCAGATCCAAACGACACGCCTTGCAACAGATGTGCTTGCCGGTCAATATCACTCCATATTTAAAGGGAAGGGAATTGAATTCGAGGAGGTTAGAGAATATCAACCCGGCGATGAAATTCGGAGTATCGATTGGAATGTGACTGCCCGAATGAACCACCCTTATGTGAAAAGTTATCGCGAAGAGCGGGAGCTTTCCGTGATGCTGCTGGTCGATGTCTCAGCATCGTCACACTTTGGCAGCTCAGAGCTATCAAAAGCTGAACTCATTGCTGAGCTGGGAGGTGTTTTGTCTTTCTCGGCGATCAAAAATAACGATCGTATTGGACTTATCCTCTTTTCTGACCAAGTGGAAAAATATATTCCCCCAAACAAAGGAACTCGGCATGTGCTCCGACTTATTCGAGAACTGTTGCTCTTTAAACCAAAGAGCCGGGGAACAGATCTCAATGCTGCGCTTAAATTTTATGGCCATATCCAAAGACAAACAGGGATTTGCTTTGTTATTTCAGATTTTATAGCATCGGATTATGCCCATGAAATGACACTTCTTTCAAAAAAACACGACCTAATTACAATTAGGGTGACAGACCCCTTTGAAATGACTCTACCTACAACAGAAATGCTACACCTATGCGATCTTGAAACCGGTCAAACCCATATTGTCGATCCATCAAATTCTGCCGTGCAAGAGCAATTAAAACGTTCTCAAGAAAAAAGAGCGCTCTATCACAAAGAGCTCATAAAAAAAACAGGGATTGGACATCTAGAAATTCAAACCACTCAATCCTATTTACCACTCTTGCAAAACTTCTTTAAATATAGGGAGAAAGCACGTCAATGAGAAGTATGTTCCTTATTTTAGGAATACTCTTTGTTTTCTCTGTTTCAGCTGAAGAAACAGTGTTTGATCAAGATGACAACGGTTTTTCCGCGCATATCACCCTCTCTTCTGATCACCTGTCTCTCTTTGACAATGTAAGTGTAACCATTACCCTGGAGTTCCCTGAAGGATATCACCCCAATTTCGATGCAATCCGCTCTCATCTACTAAAGACGAACAGCGTGGGTGCTCCCCCTTTTTTGCTCATTAGCGAATCCCTTGAAAAACCACAAAAACTTCCCGGGCAACGCCTTTCGCAAAGCCTAAGCTTGAGCCTCGAACCCCAATTCCCAGGTGCCCATACCCTGACCTTTTACGAAATCCCCTTTCTTGCCGAAAAAAAACCGCCTGTCACACTTATTTCCGACCTTTTCACCATAGACGTCACAACACCAAAGCAACCTGTTGCCTTCTACGGCATCTTAGCACCTTTACTCTCCTTTAATCCTAAACTTCCCGTTGCCATGAACCCGGAAAATCGATGGGATTTATTAGAAAACCCCTCACTCCTTGAGGAAATAAAAGAAAATACCGCCCATGAGCTAGCAAAAAAGACATTACCTCTTTTTGCCATCAGTGGAGCAGTTCTTGTTTTCAGTCTAATTTTATTTTCCTTATAT
>JAJFMB010000115.1 GCA_021772355.1 Chlamydiota bacterium
CTTTTTCAATGGGAAAAATGTGAGTAAGAAGATTAAAGATATTGAGTTTTGGTGGGATCCCAATTCGCGCGAAAGCTTTGAATTGATGTTATGTTATATTTTAGCTTTGCGTATGAGTAAATATTTCGATCCGAAATTGATTAATTTACGTGCCGTTGCTTCGGATAAATCGGCAAAGAAACACTTAAACAAGCACTTTCAAGAGCTTTTCGTAACCCAGCGCATCCGTGTCAAAACTAGGATTGAAATAGGGGCTAGCGACTATCCTTATATGCATATGCCTAAATATTCCAGTAATACGGGTTTAATATTTTATCCATTGCGGTCCATTGCAAGCTTTGAACATGCTGAGGAATATCGCGCCTACCTTGGAGATTTTTCCCAGCATATTCCTAAGGACATTCCTGTCCTTGCCATTACATGCTACGACCAGCTAGATCATAAAGATGCGATTTCCTAGCAATCCACAAAACTTAAAGCTGCGTGCAGCAGTAGCCGCATTTTTTGGCTTTTACAGGAATGGACATGCAGCATTCGGAACACTGTTTGGTATCAGGTTCTTCGGGCTTTTTTCTGTGTAACCGATTCATTAATTTGATTACGAGAAATATTGCTAAGGCAATGATGGTTAAGTCAATAAGAGTTTTGATGAAGGCGCCGTATTTCAGCTCGACAGGCACCTTTTGACTACCAGGCCAATGCAGTTTGAGAGAAAGGGCGCTGAAGTCGACGCCGTCAATAAGAAGGCCGATAGGTGGCATGACGATGTCCGAAACAAAAGAGTTGACCACATTGCTGAAGGCGGCACCAATAATGATACCAATTGCCATGTCGACCATATTGCCGCGCAAAGCGAAATCTTTAAATTCTTTCATCCAGTTTTTCATCATAAAATAGCTCTGTTTTGAAGTATTATTTTTGTTGATGCGTACTTATTGTGTCAATGATTGAGAGTAAAATTCTTAGGTCTCTCATTGTTGTCCATTATTGTATAGACAAACACCGGAGAACGGTAGGCGGGATTAAGTCCGCATGGATTATCTCCCACTTTTTTTGCTCCCATTTTGCTGTAAAATCCGGCGGCATGAGGATCGCTTTCAAACAGGACAGCTTCCCAGTGCAACTCCTCTTTAGCTACCCTTATTGCCTCTAAAAATAACTTGCGGCCGTAACCACTACGCATGTAATCCGGTTTGATAAATAAATGATCTAAGTAACGAAGTGTACTGTTTCGCTTGTTAGTGATTGCTAATAAAGTAAAAAAGCCAATGATCTCATTCCCTTTTTTCATGACACATACGACACCAGAACTGAAGTGTTCTTTTCGCACTTGGAAAATGGGTCGCGCTTTACGCTCGGTGACAGTCCAATAAGCATATGTCTTACTGGAATCCATCCCAAACTTTGTAAGAAAATCTGTTTGCGAGGGCGTTGCTCTTTCAAATGCGATATTCTCAGCAGATAGGCTCACTTTTTTCATCATAAAATAGCTCTGTTTTGAAGCATTATTTTTATTGATGCGTAGTTATTGTGTCAATGATTGAGAGTGAAATTCTTAGGTCTCTCATTGTTGTTCATTATTGTATAGACAAACACCGGAGAACGGTAGGCGGGATTAAGTCCGCATGGATTATCTCCCACTTTTTTTGCTCCCATTTTGCTGTAAAATCCGGCGGCATGAGGATCGCTTTCAAACAGGATAGCTTCCCAGCACAGCTCCTCTTTAGCTACTCTTATTGCCTCTAAAAATAACCTGCGGCCGTACCCACTGCCGATGTAACTTGGTTTGATAAAAAAATGATCCAAGCAACAAAGTGTACTGTTTCGCTTATCGGTTCTTGCTAGTAAAGTAAAAAAACCAATGATCTCATTTCCTTTTTTCATGACACGTACAACACCATTGTTGAAGTGTTCTTTTCGCACTTGGAAAACTGGACGAGCTCTACGTTCGGAGACAGTCCAATAGGCGTATGTTTTATCGGAATCCATCCCAAACTTCGTAAGAAAATCTATCTGCGAAGGTGTTGCACTTTCAAAAGCGATATCTTCAGCAGATAGGCACGTCGTTAGGAAACAAAAATAGAAAAGGAGTTTCTTTAGCATGTCCTCATGCTAAAAAGATCACAATTAAACTGTAAGTTAAATTTTAGACGAATACCTTTATTCTAAGTATTCTTGATAGCTATCCTTAGGAAAGTATGAAGCGAAGGTTTAGTTTTGCAAAATTATTTTCGTTTAAGATCCTTGCTGTTCTGCATAACGGATTAGTACACCTAGCAATCGTTCGCATAGATGGATGTCTTCAATCTTATCAAAATAGCGTTGAAAAGGGGCTAGATTTCCTCGATTTAAGCACTGCTCAATAATAAAAGATAGAAGATCTTGGCTTTGACATGGGAGTTGAAGAGCGAGAAACACTGCAGTATCTGGATCAATCCTGGCACAGAGATCTAGCATTGTAAGAAAATAGTTGTAATCCTCTATTGGCATTTTATCACTAGCTTTATACGGCATATGAACAGCACGTTCGTGTACAGCTGTTTTATAAAATTCTAGTTGTCTTGCAAGGTCTAGGGCTGTAGTTATC
>JAJFMB010000116.1 GCA_021772355.1 Chlamydiota bacterium
TAGGCCACATTCACGGCCGTACTGAGCGTCGTTTTGAAAGCGGCAAGGGCTTTGACATGGAGCGGTGCATCCCACTTCACAGGGGCAGGCATAGTCGTAATACTCATAGGCTAAACCCGGTTCATAGACGCATTCACTTTCGTCATTTTGAGCAGTAAGAAATTGAGAACCAAGAAGAAGAACACAAATCAATAATCGAAACATTGGGAACCACACTAGTTGAAAAACAAGTTCTATCTATAACGCATTCAGAGAAAAGTGAAAAGGAAAAAGTAATTATAATTTTAGGCTGATGGCTGTGACATCGTCGTTAGATTTTTTGGAGTGTTGAGCAATTGCCTCAGCAAAGTCAAAGTTTAAGTCATCCCAATGAGGAAAGAAGATTTCTTGTATTAGCTCTAAGTCTATTAGATCGATATCCCAAACTCCGTCGGATGCTAAAACGAGTAGATCTCCTTCCTGCAATTGGCACATGGTGGTTTCAGTTTTTTGGATGATTGTTGGAGGATTTTTTTGGGGAAAACTAAGGGGTGCATCACCAAAGGCACGCGCGACATTGATTCCATTCACTCTCAGATCGCGAGGGTCTTCTTCGAGTTTAAAGAAGTGAAATCCTGTTGGTGTTAATAGTGACCTGGCGCGCTCGAAGTCATCGGGATTTGCCCAGTTTCCTACAACTGAAAGAGGAATCGCGACGATGCGACCATCATATTTGCGATAAATTTTCGCTTCACAGTCTCCCAATGTTGAGGTGTAGATACGGTTGGTGTCTGTATCGACATAACAGATTAGAGCGCAAGCTCCCCCTTTTTTATCATCAGACAGCACGCTTTCGTGGAATGTTTGCACAAGATTTTCGAAAGTTTTCAGTACATTGCCTTTGCATGCCCGGAGTTTAGCTTCAAATTGTGATGAAAAATAATCAGCTGCAGCTTGGGAAATTTCTTTGTTATCTCTATGGCCGTCAAAGATGCCTAAAAGCAATCCGTTGTCGATTTTTTTGGTGAAAAAGGAGTCTTCTTGTACTCCTTTAGGTTTTTGAATGGTATGGGCGTGAGGTGTTGCTTGAAGAGAAGGTGCACTCTCTGGAATTGTAAAGGGAAATAGATCGATGGGAATATGAGGTGCGTTGGTGTGTGTGCGGACAGCTTCTCGCATGGTTTGCAACATCTCATATTCAGACGCAGAACAATTTCGTATCGTTAGTGGCAAAGTTTCTGTAAACCGATCTTGGGTAAAGCGGTATGTTGCGTTAGCGGCAGCCTCCATGACAGAGAAGATACTTCCTGCGAGTGGAATAGAGTGCATCCATGATAGGACATAATGTGTTCGGGCATAGTTCCCCTGAGCTGTTCTAGAAAGTTCTTCATGACGGCGGGCATAAACGGGTGTATCTGAGAAAAACCCCCTTAAGGATGTTTCGTATCCTTGTGGGTGATCTGCTAATGAAAAAAAACTCATGTGATGGGGAGAATTTTCAAGGGCATTAATTTGTGATCGGTGAAGATCTTGTTTTCTTTTGTCAGGAGATTTTTTCCGGAGAAAGTTACTGTGGCACTTTTTTCCAGTTTGGGGAGGATGTGTTTTTCGATCGCGGAAATTACATCTTGCTTAGTAAGGCTAAGTAATCGATCGCGAAAGGCCTGTCTTCTTTCTAGGGTCTGTCCTTTGCGCATCCAGTGATAGGCGACATTGGCGCGGCTGCCCGGTGCTACGGGGGAGTCAATGCTTTGAACCATTTCAAGTTTTGCTTCTTCTAGGTCAGCTTCGGTAAAATTCCCTTTGATCATCTCACGTGTTGCTTCTTCAAATGCTTGGACAGTGGAAAAAATGTTGGGGTCGCGGTAAGAATAGAAAAAGAAACTGCCAGAGTGACTATTGTGAGAGGCGCCACCGCCATAGGCTCCTCCCTGCTCTCTGATACGGGTGTGCAAAATCGTATTATCGAAGAGATTTGCTGCAACATTGATTGCAGGGGAGTCTGGATGGATATAGGGGGTTGTATTGAAGACTTTGCTTGTGAATGCGACAGGTGATGAGATGGTGCGTCCCTGGGATTCTATTGGAGAAGGAGTGATATCCATTTGCCAAGGATTTGATTTCTGCATGGAAATGTCAGGGAGGCTAAAATAGTTCTCTTTTCTTAATTCATCAGCGATATCTTCTTGGCAAGAGAGTACGAGGTGGGCCCCTTGAACATTTAGTAAGCGTTGCTGCATCGCTTGCATCTTTTGCACTAACTTTTCGGCGCAGTTATCAAAGTCTTGCACAATTTTTTTGATGTTGTGGTAATAGGGCAGTCCGTAACACTCGTTGCTAATCGCAGAAGCGGGGTTGAGTCCACTTGATGAGAGGTTAATTGCGTAATTCAGTGGGTTTTGGTGCAGGGAGTTTTCCAGAGAGGTGTAGTGCTTAAGCAGAACCTCTTTCAAGCGTGCAATATTAGTGAAGTCGACAGAGGATAGTAGGTCGTTGTATAAGGCGAACAGTTTGTCGGCTTTGCGATTTAAGGCTTTTCCTTGAATGGTGAGGTAAGGAGAGTACTGCAGGTAATCGGTTGCTTGAATATTTAGGGAGAAAGAGGCGCTTACGCCCCCTGTGTGCGCTTGAATGTATTCTAAATTTTCGGCATACGTGCGCCCTCCGCATCCCACTTGAGGAAAAAATAGTAAGAAGAGGCGTAGGTCTGTCAGTTCTGTTTTGGATATGCCTTGAAGGGGAAAAGTGAGGTCGGTATAGAGAATGTTGTTGGTAAAACACTCGTGACGGTAGATGTTGAGCGCGCCTTTTTGTTCATGAATTAATGGAAAATCACGTACTTTTTTTGGAACATCAGCGATATGAATGATAGGCAAGACATCAAGTTCCGTTTCCGATTCCTTCACCTGCAGTGTCTTTAATGCTTTGGCTTTGGCGATGATTTCGTCGATCTGTTCTTTTTTTAGCTTTTTTTGTAGCTGTGCGAGGGTTTGTTTCTCCTCTTCGAGTTCACGCTTTGATAACTCTTTATCTGGAGACATCACCACACGGACAAAATGCGGATTGTTAATAAGGTATTTGCTAATCAAGTGTGTAAACATATTAGGCTCGGCATCCATTCGGTCGCGAAGGCGCTGGAAAATGGAGTGGATCATTAACCCTTCTTGGGGGTTTACACCATGTTGTTTAAGCAGAGCTGAACGCATAAACAGCGATAAACCAAAGGGGTAGCTGCCGCCTGTGATTTCGCTACGGTATAGCTCAAGCTGATGGAGGGCATTGTCGATCAATTTCTGCGGTATGCCGTTTTGAACAATTGTGTTGAGTGTTTCAAAAAGGACTTGCTCGATACGATCTGCATTTTCAGGTTCACAGCCTTGCACAGTGATTACCCAAGGAGCTTCGGTAATGTCTCCTTCGATGTAGGAGCTGACTTGCGTACATAAATGAGATTGCAGTAATGCCTGTTTTAGCGGAGAAGCGTCGGTATCTAAAAGGGCTGCCTCTAAGATAGACAGGGCTATCTGTTCTTCTTGCTGTAGGATATCACATGTGAGCCAGGTGTATGAAATCCATGTTTTATTGGTAACTTCCTCTTCTTCGGAAATAGGATAATGCGTCGTTGCTTTGACCGGGACGGTGAAGCGCTGTTGTTTGGGTAATTCGGGGAGTGGAGTTTTGCTCACAGCACCTTCAAGCGCATGTTTTGCAATAAAATCTAAGTGCTCTTCAAGAGGCATGTTACCGTAGAAATAAAATAAGCAGCGGCTGGGGTGGTAGTACTCGTGATGGAAATCGCGCAGTTGTTGATAGGTTAATGAAGGAATATCTTTAGGGTCGCCGCCGGAGTTGACGCCATAGGTCAGATTGGGAAATAGATTTTTGTTGATTGTTTCGAGTAGGCGGGTGCCCGGACTTGAAAG
>JAJFMB010000117.1 GCA_021772355.1 Chlamydiota bacterium
GTAAAGTCAAGGCCTGCTTCTGCAAGGTTGTGGAGTAGGGTGGCAATGTGTTTATGGGAAAGGGGGTTTCCTTTAGTTGACGACATAAAGCGGCAGCGCCAGCTGTCGGTGCAGATGGTTTCCGGCATTTTTTGTGGCCACACTTTAACACCGCGGTTACTGATCATGGTGAGTTTGGTTTCACTAGGAGCAGCTTTTTTGATCACTTGAGCAAGAGCGTCTACCTCATCGTTGCTTTGAATAAAGATGTCGATGCCCACTGTTTCCTTTTTCCCGGCTTGCACAGGCTTTGTGTGGTGTTTATGTTTGTGCGATGATGTCGCGTACTGCGCTTGCTTAAGGGTGTGAGGGGTTTGTCCTAAATTGCTGACGACAGCTTGAGCAAACTCTTTTGTGCCCATTTGCTGTTTGCTGATGTTCTCTTTGTAAATGTCGTAGGTGTGGATACCTTCCTCGATTGTGCTAAGCCAGGCGTTGTGTATGAGGTTTGCGACTTTGGGTTGACCAATGTGTACAAGCATCATGACACTTGCGAGCATAAGACCGGATGGATTGGCGACATTTTGTCCGGCTCTTTTTGGAGCAGAGCCGTGTATCGCTTCAAACATGGCACCATGGGCGCCGATGTTCGCAGAACCGGCTAAGCCAACAGAACCTGTAATTTGCGCTGCAACATCAGAGAGAATATCACCATAAAGGTTAGGGAGGACGATGACGTCAAAATTCTCGGGAGAGTCAGCCAGCTTGGCAGTTCCAATATCAATAATCCAATGCTCATTTTCGATTTCGGGATACTCTTTGGCAACTTCCTCAAACACTTGATGGAAAAGACCATCGGAAATTTTCAGAATATTATCTTTTGTGAAACAGGTCACCTTTTTTCGGTTATTGGCAACAGCATACTCAAACGCAAAACGGATAATGCGTTCGGAACCGGGGCGTGTCATCACCTTAAGTGCTTGATAAGTTTCCGGGGTTTGATGGTACTCGATGCCCATATAGAGATCTTCTTCGTTCTCGCGCACAATCACAACATCCATATTGGGATGCTTTGTGTTGATGAAAGGGTAGAAGGAGCAGCAGGGACGGACATTGGAATAGAGGCCCATGGTGGTGCGCACTGTGACGTTTAGGCTTTTAAAACCGCCTCCTTGAGGAGTGGTGATAGGAGCTTTCAGGAAGGCTTCGGTATTTCTTATTGTCTCCCAAGTTTTATCTTCAATCCCCGTTTTTTCACCTCGTAAATAGACGTTTTCTCCAATTTCAACGGGAAAAATTTCGAGTTCCGCTCCTGCTTCTTTTAGCACATGTAACGTAGCCTGCATAATTTCAGGGCCAATTCCATCACCTTGCGCTACAGCTATCGGTACTTTTTTTCCCATTGTTCACTCCTCATCTTTTAAATCTTTCGTTAAAGGGAACTGCTAGAACAAGTATTATCTCCTCAAATCGCCGAGGAAAATACTATTTTAACTATTCTACCTTGAGGGTAATACTTCTTTAATTTAAAATCCACAACCAGATGAAATGAATCCGGGATGACAGATGTTGAAAGAATTTATTGAGAAAGAAAAAGAAAGTTTAAAGCACTTCTTCGATCATCTCGATCTAAAAAAAATGGATGAGCTTATCCAAATGTTGATGGATTGCCAGGGAAAAGTTCTCGTTACCGGAGTGGGAAAAAGCGGGTTAGTTGCCAAAAAGATTGCTGTGACGCTTACCTCGACAGGAACAAGGGCATTTTACCTCTCGCCGATTAACGCCCTTCATGGGGACATAGGACTAGTGGGGGAAGGTGATATCTTTATTTTGCTTAGTAAAAGTGGAGATACAGAAGAGCTGCTTAACCTGGTTCCTTATATCCGAAATAAACAAGCAACACCTGTTGCTATTGTGTGCCGAGAAGAGTGTCGTTTAGTTAAAGCCTGCGATTTTTCACTGGAATTACCTTTGGATAAGGAGTTGTGCCCTATGAACTTAGTTCCTACAACTTCTACAGAACTTCAGGTTATTTTCGGTAATTTAATTGCTGTGGAGATGATGGAGCGAATGAAGTTTACAATTGAAGATTATGCCCTTAATCATCCTGCCGGCAGGATTGGTAGAAGAATTACCATCAAAGTTCAGGATTTAATGGTCAAAGGAGAAAACATCCCTTTATGCCATTCCGATGACACTCTTGCAAATACGTTGTCTGAACTAACGGATAAGCAGTGTGGTTGTGTCTTTATTGTTGATGAAAAAAAGCGGCTGCAAGGTGTTTTTACTGATGGTGATCTGAGGAGAGTACTGCAAAAAAATGGCTCGGCAGCATTAGAGACAACAATGAAGGAAATTATGACAAAGAGCCCTCGTTGGATCGCAGCTAATAAGTTGGCTTGGGAAGCGATGCAGCTTATGGAAGAAGATCAGAAACATCCTATCACAGTCTTGCCTGTTCTTGATGAGGATCGCACTGTTGTGGGTCTTATCAAAATGCACGACCTTGTTCAGGCAGGCGTATAAGCATAGTTTTAAATATGTTACAGATTTACTGAAACTGATTTTTAGTGTACAATATCCTCGAATAAATGAGGTTTCACTATGCTAAACGCGTTATCTACTCAAAAAATCGATTTCACATCTCATTATCTCACATTTGATAATAATGTGGTCACCACATGCCCCAAAGAGGGTTTTTGGCACAAACTAGCAAGATGGGTGTGTGTTCAACAAAACCCTGATCTTATTCGTCTTCACGAGTATCTGGTCGCTAATCCTCCTGTCGTTGAAAAGGGTGCTAATGAAATAAATATCTCAGAAAATATTCAGGCGCTAAATGATAAATTTGCTTCGGCAAATCATCATATGTGGTTTGTTGAGAAAATACTTACTGTAATAAACGCAGTGCAAAAGTACTTCGGATTCTTCTCTACACGGTTGTATCACTATACTCCGATAGTTTTTGCTGAACCAAAAGTAAGTCCGATTTTAAAAAGCGTTTCCTTAAACAACGACTATAACATTGAATTTCATTGGGGCGCCTCTAAGAACCCTTCGGTAACGCCGCTCGCACACAGGCATGTGCCTCAACTGAAATTTCAGAAACTCACAAACGGCATCATAAATGAGATTCCCTTGCGACTATCCCCAAAGCACATGAATAATTGCGAAGTGGGTTTAGGATATAACCGCAGAGATGAGAGGTTTTACCTCATAGCAAATGCTGGCAAAGTAAGCGTTTGGAAAGAGGGGAAACGATGTGCGACATTAGATGTGGACCAGAAAGAAGGAGAGGAACGGTTTTCCTTGGAAACAAATGTGAATTACCAGCTGAAAATGACGATGCCTGGAAAGCGCAAAATCAATGGAAAAATGATTAATAATGAGGTATGTATTGCCTCTTTAGGAATCAAGAAGCCACTCATTTAACTCTCTTTCAACGCGTGCATTGAAAAAGGGCAAAAGGAGATCTTCCTTATCCAGCTTGAGAATAATTCCGTAGTGGGAACCTTCATCAAAGAAGGATATAGCTTTTATGTCGCTTATAAGAATTTCCTTTCGTACTTTTTGTCTTTCTAGATAGGTCAGAGAAGATGTTGTGATAATGACTTGATTGGGTTGATCGACTAGGCGCTTGAGTTTACGATAAGGAAGGAGCCCAATGGTGATGAGAGTTATACCAATGATCGCAAGGGGTAATCCCCAAATTTTTAATGCTTCTACGGGCATAAATATTCCGGCATAAAGCCAAAGAAGCATGCCGATAAAGGCTAAAGAAGTTCCGTAATAGAGTTTAGATCTCAGAAGTTCCGGTTTGATGGAAGAGCGAAAAGTGCGGGAGTCCATCTTAATGTCTTAGAACAGCTACAATATGGTCGCAGCCATCTTTTCCACATGTGCATCCGATAGGATGTCCAAGATAAACGCTGTATTTCTCTTGTGTATCCAGGCGGTTGGTGACGGTGTAAAGCTTGTCGCCGGTTTGTTTGATTTCCCACTGGCAGAAGGAGAGTTCCTCATCGGAGACTTCTTCTTCGATAACGAGATTATCATATTCCGGTTCATCTTCTTGGTCATTAATTTCATTGTGGATGGTGCGCGCTATCTGACAATGCATGCAATTGCAGTGCGGTTCCGGTTTGGGGATGGCGTTAGGATCGTTTGGTGCGATCACTTTAGCAATGGAGGCGATTTTTTCGAGAACCTCATGCGGAAGATCCGGGGCGTTCATTTGTGCAGGGTTGTGCTGCATCGCTGAACCGATTCCTTCCAAACCGGCAAAGCCGAATCGAAAAGACATGTCATCAGAACCGAAGACAGACTGGGCAAAACCCGGAGAAGAGTGGGATTGTGTTGTTTTGTGCTCATCTTGGTCTAGTGAAGCGGCGTGTGCTGTAAAAACAGACTCCACTGTTTCCGGTTGTAAGTCAGGAACAGAAATGTCATCACCATTATTAAGTTGGATGACCAGTGTGTTACTATCCATGCGTAAGGCTTTAACATTGCTCCAGCTAGTGGAGATATAAGGAGGGATGCTAATAATATTTTTACTAATGTGCATGTTGTTGCCTCTTTTATTTTTGACTACAAGAGTAGCATTATCAAAGAACAATATAAAGAAAAAAACATATCTTGTCAACGAAATTAGCACTCTAGTGCTTAGATTGCTGAATATCGATGAGACGCGTCTGATCACTAAAGATAATATTTTTCTTTTCTCTTTATGTTCACTATTTTAAAGTTCGGTTGATTTGAAAATGAATGACAATCAGCAATTCCCTCTGAGGTTTCAGGGAGTATCACTGATATAAAGTGGAGAGTGCGCATGACAACTAAAACCTTTGTATTAGACACTAATGTTCTACTTTACGACCCTCAAGCAATGACCAAGTTTGAAAATAATCACGTGGTTATTCCAGTAACAGTGTTAGAAGAACTCGATAAACAAAAACGGTATTCTAGTGAGCTTGGAAAAAACTCGAGAACCGTGTTTCGTTATCTCGACTCTTTAAATACGATCGGTAAAGGAAACCTTCATGTCGGGGTCGAGCTTGAGAGCGGCACTATGATTCGGATACAGATGGAGTACAAGACAGATCTGCCAAAGCATAGATTCTCTCTTTCACTGAATGATAATCGTATCATAATGACAGCGTACCAATTGCAGGAATCGGGCGAGAAAGTCATTTTTGTTTCAAAAGATTTTGCCGCTCGGGTGAAAGCTGAAGCGTTGGGAATCGAAGCTCAAGATTATGAAAATCTCAAGTTTTCCTATGATGTTATCTATCGAGGGATTCGAGAAATTGAAATACCAAAACATGACGTCGATGTGTTTTACAAAGACGGCTATCTTAAGCCGCCAACCGAAGATTTTCATCCTAACGAGTATTGCGTCATGACCTCGCCAGAACACTCTTCTGCAGTTGCAAAATACAACGCACAGGATAAAAAGCTCGAATCTCTAATGAAACTCTCAAATTTATGGGGGATAAAACCTCGCAATGTCGAACAGCGCTGCGCCGTTGATATTCTTTTACGTGATGATATTAAACTTGTTACCATGATGGGGCCGGCGGGAACAGGAAAGACGTTACTGGCACTTGCTTGCGGCCTACGTAAAGTGTTCGATGAAGGTGTTTACACACGGATTTTAGTGAGCCGTCCCGTGATACCTATGGGTCGTGATATTGGATATTTACCGGGGACGAAGGAAGAGAAGCTCTATCATTGGATGCAGCCTATCTATGATAACCTTGAGTTTCTCTGCGGTTCAACAAATAATGAATCGAGTGAAACAATGCGCTGGATATTGGACAGCAAAAAGATTGAAATGGAAGCTGTAACCTACATTCGCGGGAGATCATTGCCTAAGATGTACATTATTATTGATGAAGCGCAAAACTTAACCCCGCATGAGGTGAAGACGATCATTTCGAGGGCAGGTGAAGGCACAAAAGTGATTCTTACAGGTGATGCGTCTCAAATAGACAACCCCTACCTTGACAAAGACTCGAACGGCCTTACCTACACTGTTGGGCGTTTCGGCGACCAAAAGATCTACGGCCATATCTTCCTCGATAAGACCGAGAGATCCGAGCTTGCTGCCCTTGCAACGGAAGTTCTTTAATTTTTAGACCGCGCATGTCATTTCCCCTTCGAGGATGGTAATGGCATGCCCTGTGATCTGTACTTTACTTTTTGATACATCGAGAAGAAGTTCTCCTCCGCGAGAAGAGATTTGATACGCTTTAAGGTGGTCTTTTCCAAGTTTTTGTGCCCAATAAGGCGCTAAAGTACTGTGTGCAGATCCTGTGACAGGATCTTCGTCAATCCCATCTTCAGCACAAAAGAAACGGGAAATAAAGTCGTAGGGACCCTTTGACTTAGCAGTGACGATGATAAAATTTTTATACTCTCGCAAGACGTGGTAATTAGGCTTCATCATAGGAATGGTATTCTCATCTTCATAGACAAGCATCAGGTCTCGCGATTGGTACGCTTCCACAGGTCTTTTATCGCTTAGCGCGTCTAAGACAAAAGGGGGAATTTGATCAAGTTCTACTTTATTTCCCGGGCGAGAGGGGAAGTCCATTGTGTAGCCCTCACCATTTTTTTCAACATACAAAGGACCAACATATTTTGTATCAAAAGTGATGCTTTTCGACTCTTTTAATAGGATGTGCGCAGAAGCCATGGTAGCATGGCCGCAGAGATCAATCTCTGACATGGGTGTAAACCAGCGCAGTAAGGGGTTTTGTCCAGGTCGCATAAGAACAAACGCAGATTCTGATAGGTTCATCTCAATGGCGATTTTTTGCATCAATTCATCGCTTAAGGGACTGTGCAAAATAAAAACAGCAGCAGGGTTACCCTTAAACGGCTCTTTTGTAAATGCGTCAACTTGCCAGAATTTCATTTTTACTCCTTTAATCCGTGATTGTGGATTAAGTCACAATCACTCCTTTAAATAATTGTAAACAGTCGCTCTGCTGATGCCTAGAACGCGCGCGACGTAATTTGTTGCGTTTTTCCCCTGAAAAGCTCCCTTCTTTCTTAAAGAAGTAATAATCGATTGTTTTTGCTCACGACTGAGGTGGTCCAAGGTGATCTTGTTGATACGGCAGTACTCTTGAACAAAGTGGTTGATCTGTTCATAGAGGTCATCTTTAAATAACGTTTCCTTCTCAGAAGTAAGAGAGCGGTCGTAATTGTCCAAAAACAAATTTAGGGTTTGTTGATACTGTTCAAAAACGGAAGTGTCGATATTGACGCATAAAAAACCTTCGGCTTCACCTTTCTGACTACGTAATACAACACTGATAGATTTCAGTTTGCGCCCATCGAAATTGAGTTTTTCGTATGGACCGATGACAGTTTCTTTTGGGTCGATGGAGAAGTCCCAACGTTCAAGGAAAGAGGAGTCGCCAACTTTTCGCTTTGAAAAAGGGTTGTAAATAGCCGCAATTTGATCCTTTTCTAAATCATGGATAACCACTTCGGCAAAGGGGTGCAAAAGCCGGGCAAAAGCTTCGGCCATGGGAATGGCGTTTTTTAGTTCATTTTTCATATAGACTAATATGTCTAAAATAGACATTTATGTCAAGAAAATCTCTATTTCTTAAAACCTTGGGTTATGGTAAAACAGATGTCCTTTTAATTGGAGGTTAATATGAGAAATATTTTTTTAATTATTTTTTCTTTATTTATTGTATCATCTGTAAATGCTGAAGAAACCATTCGTCCGTATATTACTGCTCAATCAATGGGTGGTTATCCTATGGGAGGTATTGGTTTTAGAACCCCCAACCTCGATGTATGTGCTGTGGTGTATCCTCCCGTCCCAGCAATTTTTCACGTCAAAGCGCAATACCTTTTTCATCCATTGCGAAATAGAGGGTATTACATAGGGACAGGGTTGGGTGTTCTGCAAGAGCTGGAACTGATCCAGCTAACAGGTTCCTTAGAAGCGAGTATAGGTTATGCTTGGTATACTCCCAGAAACAAAGTGCTTATTTTTGTAGAAGCCAACGGAACCATGCCGTTCAAAAATCCAGGAAGATCATGGCCGGGTGTTTCAGTTGGCGTTGGGTTTTAGGCTGAAACCTTCGCTGGGCTACGGCTCGTCTTATTCTTGCGCCATGATGGCACTTTGACTTGAGCTTTAGTATTATTGCCGGGCTTTTCGGATCTGCCGAATTTGCCCGGTTTCCCGGATTTACTAAACTTTCCTGACTTTCCAGATCTCTCAGATTTGTCGGAACTGCCGAACTTACTGAAGGATCTGCTCGATCTTTCAGATTTGTCAGAGCTTCCAAACTTACCGGATCTTTCAGACCTGTCGGAGCTGCCGAACTTGCTGAAGGATCTGCTCGATCTTTCAGGTTTGTCAGAGCTTCCAAACTTGCCGGATCTCTCAGATCTGTCGGAGCTGCCAAACTTGCTGAAGGATCTGCTCGATCTTTCAGGTTTGTCAGAGCTTCCAAACTTGCCGGATCTTTCAGACCTGTCAGAGCTGCCGAACTTGCTGAAGGATCTGCTCGATCTTTCAGGTTTGTCAGAGCTTCCAAACTTACTTGATCTTTCAGGCCTGTCGGAGCTGCCGAACTTGCTGAAGGATCTGCTAGATCTTTCAGGTTTGTCAGAGCTTCCAAACTTACCGGATCTTTCAGACCTGTCAGAGCTGCCGAATTTGCTTGGTCTTTCTGAGTTACTGAATCTACCTGGTTTACCGAAACTGTTGGGCTTGCCTGATTTTCCGCCAGAAGATCTGCCGAAGCCACCGGGTTTACCGGGTTTGCGCTGAAAATGAGAAGATTTTTTAGGAGCGTGTTTTGGAGAGCGAGGTTCAAATCCTGGGATCTCAACAACATTGATTTTTTGTCTAGTAAATGATTCAACTTGATTAACTAGATTAACATCTCGTCTTGCAGCAAAAGAGATTGCGATCCCTTTGGCGCCAGCCCTTCCTGTACGGCCGATGCGGTGTACATAATCTTCGGGATTGCGGGGGAGATCGTAATTGATGACGTGAGTAATAGTGTTCACGTCAATACCGCGAGCTGCGACGTCAGTCGCGACTAAAATCTTGAACTTTCCTTTGCGTAAGCTGTCGATCGTACGAGTTCTTTGTCTTTGATTCAAATCTCCGTGTAGTGCAGCTGCTGAAATATTTCTTTCTTTAAGCTCGCCGACCAATTGGTCTGCATGACGCTTTGTAGCGGTAAATACGATGGCGTTATTGATCTCATTATCATCAAGAATGTAGTTTAACAAGCGGTTTTTATGATGAAGATCATCAACATAGTGGAGGGTTTGAGAGATGCTCGCGTGCTTAGCATGCTGCGCGTGAACTAAAACTTCCTCGGGATTGTTCATGAGTCGTTCAGATAGTTTTAAAATGCTTCCTTGCAACGTGGCGGAAAATAATAAAGTTTGTCGATTTTCGGGCGTATTAGCAACAATTTCTTCCACAGGCTCTAAGAAGCCCATATCTAGCATGCGATCTGCTTCATCAAGGACGAGTAATTCAACGTATGAGAGATCGATCTTGCGTCTTTCGATAAAGTCGATGAGGCGGCCGGGGGTGGCGATAAGAATTTCGTAAGGACGAGCGAGTTGTCGAAGTTGTACGTGATAGGAAACTCCACCGACGACACATACAGTTTTTGTACGGTCCATGAATTTGCTATATTTTTCTGCTTGCTCAGCAATTTGCATGGCTAGTTCGCGGGTTGGCGCAAGGATGAGAATTTTCGGCCCTTTTGCTTTGTCCGAGGAAGTTGCCAAACGATGGAGAGCAGGCAACATAAAAGCGGCTGTTTTTCCTGTTCCTGTTTGAGCTGATGCTCTCATATCAGCACCGCTCATCATGACCGGGATGGCTCTTTGTTGGATTTCTGTAGGCTCTACATAGCCGGCTTTGGCAACAGCTTTAAGAATTTTAGGATGCAAATTAAAAATATCAAATGACATAAAAATACCGTATCTAAAGGGTTTTCTCTGACTTCATAGAGATAATGACAGGTTCACGGTGTTTTTTATGGAATATTTTCTATAAAAAGACGTGAATGTGCGACAATCGCGTTATTCAGAGGTTTCAAAGTAGAGATAGTAGCATAGTAAATAATTATAGAGTTAATACTATTCTCTCAATTTAGAAATTTCATATCAAATTCTCAATAAAAGCTATAATTTCACAAGCTATTGACGATAGATGCAACAAGGCCTAAGTCATATAAATAATTTACAAAAAAACATCTCGAAAGATAAAAAAAGAATATATTTCAATGTTTAGTGTAATTGTTGCCATCAGATCTAAGTGTTTGAGCTAGAGTAAAATATTTTATCCAAAATAAGAAGCTTTTTCAAAGGGTAAACTAAATGCAAGGTATGGGAGATTCTCCTGACATATCAAACGGTATCGTGCCATCAGATTTTTTTGGAGGAGATTTCTCTGATAGAGTAAGGAGGGAAGAAAAGGATTTATCCGAACTTATCCTCCGCACTCTTAGTGAGATGAAGGCTCCTCAAGAAATGGCACAGTTTATATCTAACAATGTTAAGAGCCCAGGTCAAATCGCTCGAATTAAAAGACTTGTCTTAGAGAAACTAAATACTTTGGGGGCTGATAAGGAGAATAAAATCAAAGAGGCGTTTGATGTGGCGGTTCAAGACGTAACAAATCGCTTTTCTCCTGAATCTCTAAGTCTGAAAGAAGGAGATTTACCTGAGATTCCCTATGATTATCGAGCGGCCATTCGTGCATATCTCATAAATGGCGACGCGTCTTTGTTCTTAAGACTCCTAGAACCAATGGAAGCCTCAAAAAATATAGAATCATTGATGAAACTCTTAAACTCCGTAAAGACATATGACTTAGAGGTGGATCGGGTGCCTAATGCGCGTAAGGATCTTAAGCACTCCACATATGAATTGCGTACTCTTTGCATGCAAGCATCAAACGGAAAAATAGACAGCCGTACGGTCTATACTCGATCCATCAACCCTAAATACTTCGATAACCCGGATTCGCCAATCGGATTAGAGTATGCTGCTGAACCGATGAACTACATTCCCGAACGGGTCAAAGTTCAAGCCCGTACTGTGCAAAACAGTATTGCCGATGGTGTGGCTATGTCCAATCGATTAAAAAAAATAATAAAAGGAAAAAAGACGTTTTTTTGCTTTGGAGGAAACTGCGGTGTGGGGAAAACGAGCAGTGCCAAAGCTGATCCGATCTTCCGGCAAGTCTTAGTTAATGGTGAGTTTATTGGAACCTTTGGGCCGGATATTCTTAAAACCTCACTAAGAAAAGGGGTCAATAAGGTAACAGCTCTACAGGTTCATATAGAGGGTGTTTCTATCACGAGGAAACTGGCTAGCGAGCTGGAACGTTCCGGGGTAGAGTGTGCTATGGTATTTGATGAGATGTTTAGAAACCCGGCACGCCTGGAAGAAATGATTGATATTTGTGAGAAGAAAGGGGGAGTAATTGACTTCAGAGATATTGACGGTCCTCTCATAGCCTCTGCCTTACGAGTTTTAGTGCGCGATATTAAGACAGAACCTTGCATGCCATTTAGGGTCATAGCAAGTGGACTTCAAACACTAAGAACTAATCGGAAAAACCTTGTAGAACTTGTGAAAAGGACAGAAGCTATAGAAAAATATCAAATGCTCGTCGTAGATGATGACTATAATCCTGTGCTTGCAGCTGAGAAAGTTGATGGAAAATTTCACATTTATGATCAAGCTCTTTACAACAAAGCGACACAATCACCCCAACAAGTAGAATTGGACGCTGTAAAGGCAACAGTTATAGATGAAGCTTTTCTAAGAAACCTTAAGAAACACCCAATTCCAGGGGTCAATGTGGATGCTGTCTCTAGACATCAAGGTAAAACTATAGGGCAAGCCCTTGACGACCGATCATGTGAGCTTCCTTACTGGGATTAGATCAATACTTTTTCGTGTTATGGAAATAACATGGTTTTCGGTAGAATAGAGTCTTTTCAATTAAACTAGGCGATATCAATGGATAATTTACCTAAGTGTAGTAAGTGCGGATCAGAATATACCTACGAAGATGGTGAAATGTATGTTTGTCCCGAATGTGCCCATGAGTGGATGAAAAACACTGCTGCTGACGAAGTGGATGAGGTGCCACTAGTAAAAGATGCGCACGGGAATATCCTTAATGACGGCGATAATGTGACGATTATTAAAGACATCAAAGTTAAAGGCTCATTTTCTGCCATTAAGGTAGGGCTCAAAGTTAAAGGGGTCCGTATCGTCGATGAGGTGAACGGGCATAATATCGAAGGCAAGGTTCCAGGGTTTGGGCTTATGATGCTAAAGTCGGAAATAGTTAAGAAGAGTACATAGCTTTAGGAGATGTTTTTAAATGGCTAAATTTGGAAAGCAGCGTTTAAGTCCTATACGTGTAGAAGAAGCATCGCGGGTAATAAATCCCCTATTTCTTAATACCCCTCAATTTATCTCTGAGCAAATAAGTAAAGAACTTGATATCAATCTATTATTGAAAGTGGAAACCTTGAATCCCATTCGATCTTTTAAGGGACGAGGGACTGATTTTTTTCTTTCAAATCTTCCAGAAGCTGTCACTGAATTAGTGTGCGCTTCGGCAGGAAATTTTGGTCAGGGATTAGCCTATAACACACGCACCCAGCAACGAAAACTCACGGTTTTTGCCTCCCATAAGGCAAATCCCCTCAAGATCGAAAAAATGAGAAGTTTTGGTGCCTATGTGATTCAGGAAGGTGATGACTTTGACGTTGCGAAAGCCACAGCAGTTGATTATGCCCAAAAAAAACAATTGATGTTTGTGGAGGATGGAAAAGATCCTTTTATTTCTGAAGGTGCAGGAACGATTGCCATAGAGTTGCTCTCTTATAGCCACCCTATAGATTGTATCGTAGTCCCTGTTGGTAATGGGGCGCTTATCAACGGTATCGGCACTTACATTAAGCACGCCTCTCCGAATACTAAAATCATTGGAGTTGTTGCAACAGACGCACCTTGTATGCTGCTTTCTTGGCAACAAAATCGCCCTGTAGAAACAGAATCAATTTCTACTATAGCTGATGGGATTGCTGTGCGCGTTCCCGTTCCTGAGGCTCTTGTCGATATGCATCCTTTAGTCGATGAAATGCTAATGGTGAGTGATGAGAGTATAAAAAAAGCGATGAGAAAATTGTGTGTCGACGTAGGTCTTGTGGTAGAACCTGCTGCAGCCGTCGGCCTAGCAGCAATCATGGACAATATCTCTGAGTTTCAAGGCATGACGGTAGCTACAATCCTGACAGGTGGAAACATCACCCCGGAGCAGGTGAAAGCGTGGATAGTTTAACAGAGAATAGTAAAACCGTGACTTCCGGTTTTCTTTTAGCACAAAAAATTGCCTATGAACCAGCTGGGTTGTTTGTCGAAAACCTGCTGTTTGAGAGAGAAAGCAAAGAGTACGGGGCTGCGGAATTTGAAATCAATCATTCACGTGTCAAATACCGAACCGGAAAAATTACCCCAACCAAAACAGGGCAGTTTGTAACTTTTTGGAAACGTCCAGGTAACGGGCCTATCATGCCGTACGACCTTACTGACCCCTTTGACCTGCTCGTGGTCAGTGTGCGTTCAGATAACCGCACCGGTCAATTTGTTTTCCCTAAAAGCGTCCTAGCTGAAAAAGGAATTGTATCTAAGGATCTAAAGGGTGGTAAGAGGGCCATGCGGATTTATCCCTCCTGGGATCAAGCAGAAAATGCACAAGCCAAGAAATCCCAACTCTGGCAACTCCGCTATTTTTTTGAGTTCAGCGAAGATTTAAAGGTTGATCTCGCACAGGTTCAGTCTTTGTTTAGTCCCTCTTATATAGTGAAGCAATTAGGAAATTAAAAAATGTTAGTTGAACTTGAGAAAAGCCTGCTATTTCTGCATGTTAAGGAATTAAAAGAGATTGCCCGTGATCTGTCTTTAGTAGATAATGGAAACAAAAAAAATATAATATATCGTATTTGTCATTTTTTGCTTACCGGAGAAAAATTAACGATCCCAAAATTTCCAAAAGAATCCTGCGCTCAAAAAGGAGTAGCATACCCCATTTCAGAAAA